>JAABRE010000089.1 GCA_011391125.1 Synechococcales cyanobacterium S06 | reverse complement strand
GAAAAAAAGATTTTATTGCACCAATGATTTTTCAAGGAACTCTCAATGCTGAAACTTTTGAAAGGTGGTTAAAACTTTATTTATTACCAAGCTTAGAGAGACCCTCCATTTTAATTATGGACAATGCACCCATTCATAGAAAAAATAAGATTAAACAATTAGTAGAAACTACAGAACATGAAGTTATATTTTTACCGACTTATTCCCCTGATTTGAATGATATTGAACATGATTTTAGTGCTTTAAAAAGAGCAAGAATGTATGCACCGGTCGGGACTTCTTTAGATAAAATTATTTCTGATTATTGTATTTCTTAGTGTTCGGTTCTTATTTGGAATTACTATATTAATCAGGCTGCTGCTGACGCTCTCGATCAATCGGCTGCTGAAGGGTTCTCAGATCCTCTCGATGCGATCGACTATTTTATAACTGAAGCTAATAAGGCGATCGAAAGTGGCAGCAGTGAAGGCGTTTGTGCTCAAGTTCGTATCCAAATCAGTCAAGAAGCAGTAATGACTCGTTCTGCTTTCTTGGGAACTCTCGAAATTGACAACGGTAACGACACTAACCTCACTAATCTCCTTGTTACTCTGCAAATTAAGGACTCCCAAGGCAATGTGGTTAACGATTTATTCGGCATTACTGACCCTACTCTCAAAAATCTTACCACTGTTGACGGTACAGGTCTCCTCACTGGCGATAACCCCAATACCCCCGAAGATGAGGGGGTAGGTTCTGCACAATGGACTTTTGTTCCTACTAAGTTGGCTGCGCCGGATGTTGCCACCCAATACAGCATTGGTGGTAGTCTCAGTTATACGGAAAACGGCAATGTTATTACTGTTCCCCTACTCTCTACTCCCATTACCGTCTATCCCCAAGCAGAACTTTACCTCGATTATTTCCAATCCCGTAATGTCTATGGTGATGATCCCTTTACGGCGGCGATCGAACCTTCAATCCCCTTCGATCTTGCTGTTTTAGTCCGTAATGAAGGTAAAGGTGACGCAAAAAACCTGAGTATTACTTCCTCTCAACCCCAAATTATCGAAAATGAGAAGGGTTTGCTGATCGATTTCAATATTGTCGGTTCTCAACTCAATGGTGAGGATGTCTCTCCTTCCCTTGGGGTCAATTTTGGTGACATCAAAGCAGGTGAAACGGCGATCGCCAATTGGTTACTTAAATCTAGTTTGCAGGGGAAATTCATCGAATATGACGCAACCTTTGAATATGTCAACACTTTGGGCATTCCCGAAACCTTAGTTCCCGACATCTCGCAAATTGAACAGGTAGCTGTCCATGAATTAATCCATCAAGTTAGCGCTGATAATGACACTCTCCCTGATTTTCTGGTAAATGATACTTTTGATGCTAATTTCTATCCAGATACCATCTACCTTAGTGATGGCACTAAAGACCCTGTTAAAACCGTTGATAATGCCACTATTGACGCACCTGTGACTATTTCTGACCTAAACGCAGAAATAACTTTTAATTCCCCCCTTGAGAAAGGGGGGGTTAGAAGGTTGGTCGTATATTCGCCTTGAAGACCCCACCGATGGACAGTTCCCCATTAAGGAAATTCGTCGCTCCGATGGAACGGCGATCGCCCTCGACAACATTTGGCGAACAGATCGCACTTTCCCCGCCACCGGTTAACCAATTTATGAAGATATATTACATTTTCTTGACAAAAATAGCACGGGGAGCTATACGATTAGCTATGAAACTAACCAACCAGTCGCTCCCCTCCCGAGTCTGAGTTTTGGTACTACCGGTGATGACAAAAAAACTTTGTCTCCCTCCACTAATCCTTCCCCTGTTTTTGTTGGTGAAAGAACCGATCTAGTCGAGATCGAATCGACTGACCAATCAGCCTATCGTATTTATACGGGTGACGGAAATGACACCCTCATTGGTGGTACTGACGATTACTTCTCTAGTGGAGTGGGTGATGATCTTTTGGACGTTAGCAATGGTGGAGGTGGAAACCGTCTCTTTGCAGGTGCTGGAAATGATACCCTCATTACAGGTAGTGGTGATCTTCTCTCTGGAGCTACTGGAGAAGATCAATTCATCCTCGCTAATGGTAAATTACCTGATCGTGCTAATATTATCATTGATTTTGAGGATGGAGGCGATCGATTACTTATTCAGAATCTCGGAATTACTGATAGTAATATTGCCATTATTCCAGATGGAAATAACGTGTTAATTTCTGTTAACAATACCAATATTGCCAAAATCTTAGGAATTAATCCCTCTGTTTTGACCATAGATGACACATTACCAGATAATATTATCATTAGTTAACTTGTAATTGATTTGTGTAGGGTCAAATCATAAATTGCCCCTACAATAATAACAATTTAGTTGGTATGAAAATATGTCAGATTTATTGATCACTTGGAAAGAATATCATCAAAAAATTGAGTTATTAGCCGTAAAAATTTATCAATCTAATTGGCAATTTAACCAGATTGTTTGTATTGCCAAAGGTGGTTTGAGAATTGGCGATATTTTAAGTCGTTTATATGATGTACCTTTAGCTATTTTATCCGCTAAATCCTATCATGGTACTGGTAATCGTGAACGTGGAGAAGTTCTTTTTTCTGAACATTTATCTATGGTTAATTCCCCGTTAGGAAATCGCATTTTATTAGTGGATGATCTGGTAGATTCAGGTATTAGTTTAGAGCAGAGTATTACTTGGTTACACGATCATTATCAGCCAGAAATAGAGGAAATTAAAACTGCTGTAATCTGGTATAAATCCTGTTCTCTGATTAAACCTGATTATTATTTAGATTATTTAACAGATAACCCTTGGATTCGTCAACCCTTTGAATTATACGAGGAAATAAAGCTCCCAGATTTAGTTGTTAAGCTATCCAAATAAGATCATTTTCTCTTAAATATTCTTCGATGAGAGGAGGTTCATCGCCTTCTACATAATCTGCTAAAGTTGCTTCATTTAATTCTTTTTTAATTGGCCCCGGAATAAGAAGTTGCTTAGTATTTGGCAAGATAATTTTACCTTCCTTCTCTGATTTTAATTCCGTTTCTATTCCTGATTTATAATTAGTAAGAAAAGCTGATTGTCTTCTCTGATCCGGATATAAATATCTTAAAAAAAAGTCAATTGTATTTTTGTTTAAATAACCTTTAATAACGGCTAAAGCTCCAAAACGCATTAAAGTTTTTTCTTGTTCTTTTAAAATCAGATATATCTGTTCTTCTGTTAATAAACCAGCTTCTTTTAAATATTTACCCATGGGTTGTTTTTGTTTTTCTGTTAACAATTGTGGCCAATATACGGCAAAAAAATCCGCCGTTTCTTGTTTTAACCAACCATGTAAAGCTAAGATTTCTCCTAATAATAAATGATCATTGCTTGATTGATCTATTAAAGCAACTTCAATTTGGGCACGAGAAATTAAACCAGCCTCCTCTAAAATAGCGCCTAATCGCATTATTTTTAATTCTTCCCTTTTTCTGCTTCTATTTTTCTTATCGTTATCCATAGTTAAAATATTTTATGATTATTATTTTCTCAAATATTAGCATTTAATTTATTAATTGAGCTATATTTTCTCAAAAAATTTAGCTTTTTGCTAAGGACTCAATTAACCAGACAAAATGTTAAACTTTATAGCATTCCCCGCACAAAACCCACGGGTTGATCCTTCGCTGTCGCTCAGGACGAGGATGTAGTGGCAGGGCTGTTTCAAAGTCGAGAGCAAAATTTGAAGACCCTCACCCCCAACCCCTCATCCCAAAGGGAGAGGGGAGCATATTTCCTAATATTTAAAACCTATTTTTTAAGTATTAGGAAAAAGGTATTTAAACTCATATTAGGCAAGAGGTTCAAAAATAGCAAATTTTACTTTGAAACAGCCCTGGATGTAGTGGAGCTACATGAGCGGTCGCTTGTAAGGATTTGTAACATTTTTGTCTCTTTGAGTTTTTTATGTTAGAATTTGGACATAAATTCCGGTAGAGCCAATGATAGTTTATGAGTTCAAATGCAAGGGAAAAGATAGACAATATAAGTCCATAGATGAGGCAATCCAGACATTTCAATTCATCCAAAATAAATCTTTAAGGTACTGGATGGATAATAAAGGAGTTGGACGATATGACCTTAACAAGTATGTTGCTGTATTGGCTAAAGAATTTTCCTTTGCTAACGAACTCAATTCTATGGCTAGACAATCTGCGAGTGAACGAGCTTGGAGTGCGATTAGTCGTTTTTACGATAATTGTAAAAAGCAAATAAAAGGAAAAAAGGGATTTCCAAAGTTTAAGAAAAACTGTCGTTCAGTTGAGTATAAAACTTCGAGCTGGAAGCTTTCTAAAAACAGAAAGGCGATCACCTTTACTGATAAGAAAGGTATCGGACCTTTAAAGTTAAAAGGTACTTACGATCTCAATTTTTACGACATCAACCAGATAAAAAGAGTACGTTTAGTTAAACGTGCTGATGGCTATTATTGTCAATTCTGTATTGATGTTAAGATTAGAATTGAGTCTGAACCTACCGAGAAAATGATCGGTTTGGATGTTGGTATTAATTACTTTTTAGCTGATAGTAATGGTATCACCATAGAAAATCCCAAATTTTACCGTAAAGCCGAAAAACAATTGAGCCGAGCTAATCGCAAAAAAACCAAGAAGTTTAAAAAGAGTGTCAAACCGCAATCTAAAAACTACCTTAAAGCTAAAAATAGGTATGCCAGAAAACATTTAAGAGTAAGTAGGCAGCGAAAAGAATATAGCAAACGAGTTGCCTATTCCGTGATCCAATCTAATGATTTGGTAGCCTACGAAGACTTAAATGTTAAAGGCATGCTAAGAAACCGACATTTAGCTAAATCAATCAGTGATGTTGGCTGGACAATTTTTCGTCAGTGGTTAGAGTATTTTGGGTATAAATACGGCAAAATAACTATTGCTGTATCTCCTCAAAATACAAGTCAAAATTGCTCTAACTGTGGCGAAAAAGTAAAAAAATCCCTATCCGCAAGAACCCATATTTGCCATCATTGTGGGTATATCGAAAATAGAGATATTAACGCAGCTAAAAACATCTTAAAAAAAGCACTCAGTACCGTAGGGCATACGGGAACGTACGCTTGGGGAGACTTACCCTCTTGGGCAGTTGGTGCAAACCTGCTGTTTAAAGGCGAATCTGTGAACCAAGAATCCCACCCCTTTAACGAAATTAGCGAAACGAAAGTGTAGCTAATTGAGTGCAGGGGTGGGAGTGTCAAACAAATATAACGCTAAATTTCCATGTCTAATTATTTTGGTCAGGTTTATTTACTCGGTGTCGGTCCAGGAAATCAATGTTATCTTACTTTACAAGCACAGCAAATCCTCTCTCGTGCTGAGGTCTTAATCATAGATGCGTTAATTGACCCAGATTTAATCAATTTAGCCCCCTCTGACTCTCTTAAAATTCAAGTAGGTAAACGAGGAGGTCAACCTAGCACTCCCCAAGCTAAAATTAATCAGTTATTGGTCTATTATTGTCACCAAGGAAAACGCGTTGTCAGGTTGAAATCTGGTGATCCTTTGATCTTTGGTCGTTCCAGCGAGGAAATTCAAGCTTTAATCGACGCTAATTGTCATTTTACCGTAATTCCGGGGCTTTCTTCGGCTTTAGCTGCTCCTACCTTGGCCCATATTCCCCTTACCCATAAACTCTTAAGTCAATGTTTTGTGGTTCTTACAGCCCATCAACCCGAAACCCTTGACTGGAAGGCGATCGCCCGTATTGATACCATAGTCATGTTAATGGCCACCCTCACTTTACCGACAATTATTGATTATTTACTTAAAAAAGGGCGATCGCCTCAAACCCCCATCGCAATTATCAAAAAGGCTGGACATTCTGATCAAGAAAGTTGGGAGGGCACATTAACAGATATATTAGAAAAGACGAAAAATGTCACCCTTTCTCCCTCAGTAATTATCATTGGTGAAGTAGTAAAATTAAGTAAAAATATGTCGAATTTACCCCTAAATAATAAAACAATTTTAGTTACCCGAGCAGCAGATCAATCCAGTAAATTTAGCGAATTACTACTAGAAAAAGGAGCTAAAGTTGTCGAAATGCCTGCTTTAGAAATAACCGCTCCTTCTAGTTGGGAAAAATTAGATCAAGCGATCGAAAAAATAGCCGAATTTAACTGGTTAATCTTAACATCAGCTAACGGTGTAGAATACTTTTTTGAACGTATAAAAGAATTAGGTAAAGACATCAGAATATTAGGAAATATTAAAATAGCAGTCGTAGGGAAAAAAACCGCAGCCACCTTAGAAAAATATCATTTAAAACCCGATTTTATTCCGCCAAATTTTGTCGCAGATTCCTTAATCCAGCATTTTCCTGACAATTTAGCTAACTTGAAAATCCTATTTCCCCGAGTGGAAAGTGGAGGGAGAGATGTTTTAGTTAAAGAATTAACTCAAACAGGAGCAAAAATCGTAGAAGTTCCAGCCTATCAATCAGGTTGTCCGCAAAAACTTGATCCTCAAATTTTAGAACAGTTCCAAAAAAATAAGCTTGATATTGTTACTTTTGCTAGTTCAAAAACTGTTCAAAATTTCGTAACTTTAATGACATCTTCCGGTGAAATAAACCTAGAAAACCTCTTGAAAAATGTCAAAATTGCCTCCATTGGTCCTCAAACTTCCCAAACTTGTCAAGAATTACTCGGAAGAGTAGATATCGAAGCCGAAGAATATACCCTCGAAGGTTTAACCACAGCCATAATTAAGGCATAATAGCAAATCAGGTAATAAGTAATAGGTAATAGGTAATAGGTAATAGGTAATAGGTAATAGGTAATAGGTTTTTTAGGTAATTAAGAATATAGTAATTTTAATTAAGATTAGAACAGTTAAAAAATAGGTTCGTTGTTGCGCTTTAGCGCTACTTTACAAGATAGCTTCCAACTATCAAATTATATTGTTTAATTTTTATTTGTAATTACTATATTAACTCACCTGCTTAAAATTTGTTAACTGATAACTGATAACTGATAACTGAAATGACTCTTTCTGTAGGAAAATTGATTTTATTTTTAGTTTCGCAAAATGTCTAATTAATAATAAAAACAACCAACAATTGACAGTTGTTTTTATGGTTAATTGTTAAGAAATGTGACAAACTCTTTACTTTTTTCCAAAAATACCTTATAATAGTAGTTTAAGTTGAAAAAATGAAGGGTAAGTAAAAAAGCGCAAAATTCCCAGCGCCGAGGTTAGCCGGAGATGCTCGCTAAACATTTATCCAACAACAAAATACTTTTTGTATCATCTGATACAATTAACAGTTATAGCATTTTTAGTCGATATTTGACCTCTTTTTCTCCCTCTCTTTTGGGGATGAGTGGGTGATTCGTATATAATACTTAATCAGAAAATGCTATAATTTTCATTCCTAATATTATTGATTATGATTCGCCATTTAATCTGTTTAATTTGTGCAATTTGTCTCTTATTTTCCTTTAATTTACCTGTTTTTGCCCTCACCGAAACACAAATTCAAGAAGGCGAAAATTTAACTAATCAAGCTTTTACCGCTATTTCAAATGGTGATTTTGACCAAGCTGAATCATTTTTCACTGATTTGATTGCCAAATTCCCCGAAAACCCAGCCGTTTGGAGTAATCGAGGTAATGTGCGTCTTAATCAAAACAAGTTTGATGAGGCGATCGCCGATTTCACCAACTCCATTGACTTAGCTCCCGACTATCCTGACGCTTACCTCAATCGTGGTATTGCTTACGAATTGCAGCAAAATTGGGACTCAGCAATTGCCGATTATCAGCAAGTTTTAGCGATCGATGCCAAGGATGCCATGGCCTATAATAACTTGGGGAATGCTTTAGCTGGAGCAGGTAATTGGGAAGAAGCGTTGGCCAATTATGGTAAAGCAACCCAACTTAACCCCAATTTTGCCTTAGCTCATACCAATTATGCCTTAATCTTGTATCAAACAGGGCTCAAAGACAAAGCATTACGGAGCTTTAGAAACCTAGTACGCAAATATCCCATGTTTGCCGACGTAAGAGCTGCTTTAACCGCCGTTTTGTGGGAAAATGGCCAGCAAGGTGAAGCAGAAAGTAACTGGGTTGCTACGGTGGGAGTTGACAGTCGCTATCAAGATTTGACGTGGGTAGAAAATGTCCGTCGTTGGCCTCCTTTAATGGTAGCGGCTTTAGAAAAGTTTATTAAACTACAGTAAAGTCTGGTATATTGATCTAGGAAAATCAAAGGAGAAATCAGGAATTTAAACTTTCTATGTTAACAACAAAAGAACATATAAAATCTTTATATTCAGCTAATCAAAAAATAATAATTGCTGCTAAAGAAGCCGAAAAACTGAAATTTTTAAGTCTCAATTCCGGCGTAGAATTCTATCAGTATAAAAATAGTGATCAAGGAGGAATAATTACACCCATTAATGAAGAAAATTCGTCTAACTTAGTAAAAATAAACCTAGTTCCTAACTTTGTCTTAGGTTTTTTAATAAGTTCAGAGCAGGGCAAACAGGAACTGGCAACCCTTATCAAATGGTGGTTAGAAAGCTCTAATCAAAAGCAAATACCCAGTTATTTAAAATTAACCAATCAAGAAAATCCCCTCGCTTTAAAAAGTGAATTTTGGCAACTAATATTTAATAAAGTTAGTCAAGAAAATACGAATATTGCTCAAAGATTAGCTAGGTTACAAAAGCAATATTGGCAACTGCGGTCCCTTTATGAAAATACCCAAAATGCTTTTACGGCGATCGAATCTTTTTTAAGTCAAGCAAAATTACCCGCATTACAATTGACTTTTGAAAATGCTGCCAGTCGGGAAATCATGACCCCGAAACCGACTCAAAATCCCCACCAACTTAAACAATTATTGCCCTTACCCGGTAGCGGTTTAGCTACAATTGAGATCCACATCGCTAAAATTTATCCCCGAACTATGGGTAAATTAAATGTCAGTGTTGTTCAGACCGATGATGACACAGCCTTGGGTCAATGGTCGATTCCCTATGAAAACTTAAGGGAAGGTTGGCTGAGTCTGGAATTGCCCACCATCGCAATACTGCCAAAAAATGACGTAGAATTAAGAATTGAATGGCATACTAATATAGGACCGGCTCCTAGTCTATTTTTAGGAGAGTTACAACCAGTACCTCAGTTTAGAACTTATGCTGACGGTAATTACCTTCCTCGTAGTTTAGCTCTTCGTCTTTGGACTGGTCTTCCTGGAAGTCGGAAAGTAATGAGTCCTTATAGTATATATACACCTGAAGCTCAAACCAAGGCTAAACCATTAGCACAGTTTGGTTATTTAGGAGAAACTACCATTTCCCAAATAGTAGAAATAACGCCGAATTTACCCACCGAATCCTTTAAGCATATTTGTATTAATCAAGATTTGAATAAAATTCTCACCCATCCTCGGGATGAAGGCTTAACCATGGCAATGCTTCCTTTTTCTTTCCCACCAGGAGCAACCCATTTGAGTGCAACGGTGATAACGGAAAAGGCTGAAGCTAACGTCATCGAATATGGGATGGCTTTAATTGAGGCTGGAATGAACCCAAAAACCTGTTGTCAGGAACAATCTCCTGAATTAAATGTCGCTTTTTCAGGTTGGATAACGGTGAACCCCTTAGAACAGCGTCAAATCAAACTGGCAGTTTCACCTGCGGAAAATAAATTTTATCACATTGTTATCGCAACTAAAGTACCTCAAGGTAGTTCTTCTAAGTTAGGTTGGGCTTATTGGCTTAATTTCTTGATTGAATCAAACCCCGAACTCTTAGGCGAAATCAAAAACTAAACCTTAAGCTCAAATTTTGCTATATTTCCCTAAAATAACCATGATTGCCACTACTTTAACTACCCCAGAAAAAACCACCAGCGAAAAGCAACCTCTAGTTGCCATTGTCATTCCTCTTTTTAAGCATAGTGTACTCGTTTCTGAAGCGATTACCTGCGCTGTGGCACAAAGCGCCGATTTTCCCCTGGTCACGATTATTGTTAATGATGGTTGCCCATTTAAGGAAACAGATCAAGTCTGTCGAGATTTTGCCTTGGCCTATCCTGACCAAGTTTTTTACCTTAATCGCCAAAATGGCGGTTTAAGTGCCGCACGCAATACGGGAATTGATTTTGCCCTCACAACTTGGGACAGCATTCAAGCAATTTACTTCTTAGATGCGGATAATCGAATCTCTCCCCAAACCATCGCCAAAGCTTTTCAATGTTTGTTAGATAACCCAGCTGTGGGTTGGATTTATCCTGATATTCATATGTTTGGAGAGGAACATAATTTTGATTATGGTGGCGAATATTCCCGCTTAATACACCTGAAAGTTAATATTTGCGAAGCAGGTAGTCTCGTACGTCGTCAGGTTTTTGAGGCCGGTTGTCGCTACGATGAAGACATGAAATTGGGTTTTGAAGATTGGGAATTTTGGTGGCAGGCTTTGGATGTAGGTTTTATCGGCCGGCATTTACCTGAATTTGGCTTTCAATATCGCAAACGTCCCGAAAGTATGCTTAAAAATTCAGATAGGGATAAGCAAGGTATTGTCCACTACATGGAGCGTAAGCATAAAAAATTACTCACTCATCGTCATGTGATTAATTTAGAACATCAAGAAGCCCCACGTTATGCAATTTTTTTGTCCGATTTAGGCAAGGTAATTTTAACCTCAGATCCTACGGTGAAGGAACATACCGTTAGTGTGGAAGAGTTTAGGGAGTTATATCAAAGAGCAAAAATCGCTCCTACCCAATATCATCGTCCCCATTTTCTTATTTTTACCCGTAGTCGAGTTTTGCAATGCCTTGAAGAACAGGGTTTATCTAGGTGGACATTTTGGCGTTTAGAGGGTGCTAGTAATCAATTTAATTTTGCCAATCTGAATTTGGCGTTTCATTCAGAATCGAGAATTATCTCTCAAGACCATCAAGATAATTTTAAGCATCAAGTTGGTTTAACTGATTATTTGATTATTACTACCATCAACCTCATGGATGCTTGTTTGAATGATCCTCAAGAAGATTGGATTAATAGTCTGCTTAGTTCTAAACCCCTACCTACTATTTTTAACCTAGGTTTAGTTTTGCCTTACTCGCAAAGTTCAGAAATTCTTAGTAGTGGCGCTTTGTATTCTCTCATGTCTATCTATAAAGATTTACGTCTTAATTACCAAAATATTAGCCAAAAATCATGGAATTGGCATACTACCCATCTTCCCCAGCGTAGTTTGATGTTTGATCATGTTCGCTCCCTTCTCAATAGTGGTGCTGTTTATCCCATCTTACATAACTCCAACAAAAAACAGATGGGTTTTCTCCTTCCTCTGGTGGAATTTGGCGGTGTGGAAAAAGTGGCCCTCAATATTGCTAAAGTATTCCATGATTCTGGTTGGGCGGTTCATCTCTTTGTTTTTAATCAGGAAATTGCTGCTATACCAGAATGGGGCCAAGTCTTTGAAACTATTAATTTTCTCCATGATCCCAAAATGTATCAGTTTGGTGGTCCTAAATATATGGGAACATTCCGCGATCATTGGTCCATTTCCGGTGATCATTCTCAGGCCATCGGTCTTTTAGGTTGGTTAGATGTGCTGGTTAATTTCCATAGTGTGGCCGCTAATAGTATTATGGGACCTTTGCGTCGAGCCGGGGTTAAAACCGCTATTTCCCTTCATGTTCACGATCTGAGCCCGTGGGGACGACCAGTGGGCTTTACCCACGTTAGTTTAGGCTATGAACACGCTTACAATTATATTATCCCCTGCTCCCATCAAATGGGCGATTGGTGTCACTCCATGGGAGTTCCCGAAGATAAGATTGTCGTCTTACCCAATGCTTGCGGTTATCCCCTCGAAGACACCCTTAAAAATGAAATTCTCGCCCGTAAATGGGAGCAACGGCCTCATGAAGGCTTAAACGTCCTCTTTATTGGCCGTTTCGATCGCCAAAAAGGACTTGATCGCTTGCTCGGTATTGTCAATGCTACCCGTCATCTTGACTTACCAATCCAGTGGCGTTTAGTGGGCAAAAATGTGATTCAACATGAAGATGCGGCCTCAGAATTGGATACAATTAGTGACTTGATTGAGCCTCCTATTTTCGATAATGAGGGTTTAAATGAGGTTTATGAATGGGCGGATGTGCTGATTGTACCATCCTATTGGGAAGGTCTGCCTTTAACCATTTTAGAGGCCATGCGTTTAGGAGTAGTCCCTTGTGCTGCGGATGTGGGGGCAGTTTCTGAGGCGATTATTCATGGACAAACAGGCTTTTTAGTTCCGAATCTTCAGGGAGGTGGTTTTGTTCCTATTGTGATAAAATACCTGAGTGATTTATCCGAAAATCCGGTTAAACTTCAGCAAATGAGTCAGAAAGCGGCCTTAGTAGCCCAGAAACGCTCTTGGGAGCAATCCTGTGCTAAATTAAGGGAAATTTTAGAGGATAGTGGGAAAGGTTAGCCTATATTTGTCAGCTTTCAATTGTCTGTAATTACCCTGATAATTCAGAGCTAAAAATTAGATTTATCTAATTTTTAGCTCGTTAATTTTTATCTTGATTATTAAAAATTTTTGTGTATGAATAAAATTAAAAATTTATCTCAATTTATGTCGCCAAGGGATTTAGAATATCATGTAAATATATCAGTGAAAAATTCCTATATTTACTTTGAAGTACCCAAAGCTGGTTGTTCCACTATTAAGGGCATTTTACAGGAAATAGAAGCGACAACTTTAGGTCTTCCTATACCAGAAAAAACTAGGGAAGTTATCCATAATAAAAAGATTTCTCCCCTTTTATCACCTAAAGATATTGGGAAGGATAAATTTTTGGAAATGTTAGAAGACAAGCAAGTATTTAAGTTTAGTTTTGTCAGAAATCCTTATACTAGAATATTGTCAGCATATTTAAGTAAAATGAGATGGCAAGAAGGTAGAGAAAAAAAGGAAATAGCTGATACTTTAGGTATTTTAACTAAAGAAAAAATAAGCTTTGACCAGTTTCTTGATGCTATTAAACAGACAACTTCCTATAATATGAATCCCCATTGGCGAATACAAACTGATCAGTTATTCTGGAGTTTAATTGATTATAATTTTATTGGTCATCTGGAAAATTTTAACCAAGATTTTCAAAAAGTTATCGACAATATTTCACCTGATTATAACTTACAAACCCAAAATTATTCTCGCAAAACTGGCTCGGAAATTAAGTTAAAAAACTTTTATAATTCTGAGAATATAAACTTAGTTAAAAATATTTATCAACAGGATTTTCAAACTTTTAATTATTCTTTAGAATTACCAGAAGAATAAAGACCTAAAATAACCAATTAATAATATAATTGTTATGTAACGAACATTTTTAGATAAATTTATGAATCACAAATTACACAAAAAATTAAAAGCACCCATTACCTTAATTTCCCATGGTAGATCAGGCACTTCTCTGCTACAAAATATTTTTGATGCTCACCCCAATATTTCCGTAGCGGGGGAAACCGCTGATTTAATTTTCAGCACCTGGTACTCGATTAAAAAAGCTGAAGGTCTTGTACCGGGGTTATTTGAAAATGGTAAAGTGGTTCGTTGGCCTGAAAGAACAGCGAGAGGAGTGCGCGCCGTATTTGGCGAAATTTTCGATTTCCCCACGGAATATTGGATGCAAAAACCCATTGGACAACCTTTTGTGATGGGTTATTTGAGAAAACAGACCATGAGTTTAGATGAATGGTTTGAACTCTATTGGAATATCTTAAATGATATTTTTCCCCAAGGTAAATTTATCACGATTTTACGTCATCCCTGTGATGTGGTTCTTTCTTCAGGAGAATATTGGGGAAGAGACCAAAAAGGAACTTGGGGTGGTATCGCAACCATGGCTCAATGTATTCTTCACAAATCATCTAAAATAAGTTATGCTGTGAACTATCACGAATTAGTAGAAAAACCAGAGGAGGTAATCAAAGATTTATTTGCTCATTTAGAAGTACCTTATGATCCTACTGTATTGAAAGCTTTAGATTATGTTTATGTTCCCAATCAGGAAGGTTGGAAACAAGATAAAACAGAATTTCAAGCTAAAATTGAGAAGAAGTTTTCTCGTCGAGAAGATTGGGATAAATTGGATTTATCTGGTTTAGATAATGAGATTAAAATAATTCAAGAACTTTGGCAAAAATATGGTTATTCCTTGGAGTTACCTAATTAAAGATACAATGCCCTACCATATAGATTGATTAGCAAAAATAAGGAGAAAATAGCTTAATTTATGAGTCATTTAAAATTTGTTTTATTATCAACAGCCAGAAGTGGAACTACTTTTGTTTATACTGCACTTAATAATCATCCTGATTGTTTTATGCATGGAGAGGTTTTTCATCCTAATCAAAAACAGATTAAACCTGAGTTATTAGAGTTAATTGATGTTAATATTCGAGACAGTGACCCCATTAAGTTTGTCGAGTTGCTTTTCAGTCATAATTTTGGCAAACCAGTAGTCGGATGTCAAATTTGGCAACCTCAATCTCCCCAAGCAGTTGAATATTTAATTCTTAATAAAGAAATAAAAAAAATCTATTTACAACGCCAAAATATCCTAGCTAAATATGCTTCTAAGCAACTAGCTCAACAAACAAAAATATGGAATATAAACTCTAAAAAAGCTCAAAATAAATCAATAGAATTTGAGAAATTAAATTTTGATTTGCAAAATTTTCTTAAATTTTATCAGATTCATAAACAAATTGATGAATATTATCAAAAATATTTGTTATCACAGGATTATTTACATTTAGATTATCAGAAAAATGTGATGACTGGTGATTTAGATATTCTTTATGATTTTCTTAATTTAAGTCGAGATTTTCCTCTTCAAGGGCAAACTAAAAAACTTTATAATTCTAAGATCATAAATAGATTTCAAGATTCAGAGCACGATAAAATTATCGTCTGTTTAAAAGAGATAAATAAAATGAATTGGATCAGTGAATAAAAATATAAATATTTATTTTTGGAGAAATTAAAATAATTTACTAATGATTAAAGAACAAATAGAAAAAACATTAAAAGAATACAGAATATCTATTAAAGATTTATTAGATGCTCAAAAATATCAAGAAGCCCAACAATTAATGACACAAGCTAAAAATGCTTATCCTAATAATGATAAATTGGAGTTAAGTCAAGCTTTAATTTATTTTAATTCGGGTGAAAACCAATTAGCAATTAAAAGTTTTGAAAAAAGTTTATCTATGAATGATGAACAACCAATGTGGGTATTACAAAAATTATCTAAACTTTATAGTTTAGTTGGTGATCATGATAAATATCTACAGTATCAGAAAGAAATTGCGGACAAATATTTTTCTTTAGGAGAGATAATTGAAGCAACTAAACATTATGCTAATTATCTAAAAAAAATTAGGACAAGAAAGCTAGAACCTGATATTTTAAACCGACTTATTTTTGGTATTTTATATATTATAAAGACTAACAAACAAGAAGAAATATCACTCGATCTGATCGATTTTGTTAACAATAAAATTGTGGCTAAATACCAGTATTTATGTAATAAATTATCTTTATATTCCCTTAATAAAAAACCTTTCATCTGGCTTGGTGAAGCGAAATTTTTTTATCAAATTCCGCCGCTTAATAAGATTAATTATCAACTTTTAGCCTGTAATCAAGAAGAAGAAATAAGAATCTTTTATTCTTTGAATATTAACTATCCAGATTCTCAAATCTTGCAAACTGAATCTATTTTGACAAGAATACCAAAACCCATCAAAGAATTATTAAAACAAGGACAAGCATACTTGGTTTTAGACTCAAGCAGTGAAAGACATTTATTTTCAATTCAATATATAAAAGCTATTGATAAGATTATTGACAAACTCGGAATTCAAGCAAAACAAATTTTTTACTTAAATCAAAATGCTAATTTTTTTACTAATTTTGAGTCTTGGTATAAAAAACAAGAAAACTGGTCTAGTAAACCAAATCTGATCTACTTTAACAGGGCTATGATAGATTTGCTCTACACTCAGGAAAACACGAATCAGTTTTTTGATATACCTGATTCTATAAAGGCAAAAGATAAAAAATTCCTCTGTTTAAACAATATACCAAGAGCCCATAGAGCTTATGTACTTTATTGGTTAATTAAAAATGATTTATTAAAAGATGGTTTAGTTTCTTTTAATCATTGTCTTGATCATCCAACTCTAACAGGACATAAAAATTTCAAAAACAAAGATTATTTAGCTAAGTTTTTTCCCACCTATACCTTAACTCAATTGTCAGAGATATATAAAGATATCAATTCTTATTTACCTCTATATCTTGATTTAAAAGATCGGTCTAAATTAAATGATAATGGTCGTGGCCAATACGTGAAACAACTACCTACTGATCTATTTCAAAGAACCTACTTTTCCATAGTAACTGAAAGTGATTTTGATAACGGTAAGTTAGGTTTTACTGAAAAATTAATTAAACCACTTCTTTTTGGTCATCCTTTTATCGTTATTGGGGCTCATGGAATGCTAGAATTGATCCATAATTTAGGTTTTAAGACATTTAACGGTTTTATTGATGAATCATACGATCAGAAGACAGATAGTCTGACCCGAATTAATATGGCCTTAAATGAAGTAAATAAATTATGTCAATATTCCTACCCTGAATTAGATTCATGGTATCAAGAAATTACTCCAATTCTCCATCATAATTTTGAACATTTTACTCAAAATATTCTCAGTAATTCTCTTAAAGATTTTGAAGATAAGTTTTTAAGATTTTGAGGTAATTTAATTATAATTTAACAAATAAAAATAGTTAATCTTGGTAACTCAGATTATATTACTAGAGTGAAAGAACACCAGAAATAAAAAAAGAACTCGTAATTTTTGAATAGGTTTTTATCAAGAAACTTTGCCATGCTTATGTAGGGCTTGCTGAAAACACATAAAAAGCCTTACTAATCAAAGAGTTACGGTTCAAAAATTTTTCAAAAAATGCTAGGATTGGCCCTTAAAATAGAAAAAAACCTTGCAGTCAAATCAAGATGGTTTATAGAAAAAATAAACAATGTGTAGTCGAAGGAGAGGAATTAGGTTTCAAAATTGAAGCCAACCTTTCAGCTGACAATGATTGGGTAAAAATGGCCAAATTAGTACCTTGGTCAGAATTTGAAGCT
>JAABRE010000088.1 GCA_011391125.1 Synechococcales cyanobacterium S06 | reverse complement strand
CTTAAAGTGCGAACTCAAGGCTAGATGCCTTACTGGTTAAGGGTCTTGGGTTATAGATTGGTTTTATCCTCTCATTTCGCCAAGAACGAATCGCACTAGCTAACTAAACTTTAACAGGTTTAGGTAAGACAAGGAGGAAATGAATAGCAAACGCTATTACCAACTCTTGAAATTACAACAAAAAGGTTTTTTTAACTGACCTCATTGCTTGATCAAAACCATTTATTAATTTATCATAAGTTTGTGCTTCTTTTTTTCGATTAATAACTTTAATTTTAGACCAAAAATTTTCCATGGGAAAAAGAAAAATTGTGGAAAATCTCAGGATAAATTAGATAACTTTTTTGAAAAAATTTCCTTCGTAACCCACTAGAAATAAAACCTTTAAATTATATTTAATTGCCTTTTTGACTAAATAATTTAATCTAATATTTAAGATGGTGGGTTACGGTATGAATCAAAATTTATTTTTCTTCATTATTAATCTCACACCTAACCCACCCGACTAGATTACATTTTTCATTCCCCAAAAAATTAGGTTTTCCTCTTTAATAATTCCCTGACTAAGTTGATAATTAAACTCGGAAAAATAGCTTAATAATTTGTCACTGTCTCCTCCAGTAATAAGAACATTACTATCAGGAAACTGCTCCAACCAATTATTAATAAAAAGCTCAATTCCAGCCAGCAAAGAATAAATCACACCACTAATAATAGCCTCATTGGTATTTTTTGCCCATAAGGTCGGTAACTTGTCTGTTAAAATCACCTCCGGTAAGGCCGCAGTTTTGGTTGAAAGCGATCGCAACTGCAACCCCAACCCCGGCAAAATTGCACCTCCCACCAATATCCTCTGCTGATCCACAGCAGTAAAAGTCAAAGCTGTTCCCGCATCAATGACCAAACAGGGAAAACCAGATTGACAACCCGCTCCATAAACGGCTAAAACCCTATCTATACCTAGGGTTGGATAAATTCCTTCCAAGGGAATATCAAAGAGAGTAATTAATCGAGTCGCTTGCTTGAGCCAAAAATCAGTTTGAGTCGGTACAACGGAAGCGATATATAACGGTAATTCTGGCCAATTTGGCCGCTTAAAATGAGGAGTATGCTCAACTTTTATGAGATTGTCATCTTGAAACCATCCCCAATGCAAACGAGTATTTCCCATTATTAAGCATAATTGTTGGTTTGTCTCTGTCATAATTTTTTCTTATATAGAAATATATCTATATTAAATAATTAACTATTGACTTTTGTCAATTCATAGACTATAATAAATGACAAGTTTAAAAAAACATGACTAATCACTATGGAGAAAAAAATTGATTCACGCCACTTTACATCAACTCAAGGTATTTGAAACAACGGCCAGACTAGATAGTTTTACCAAGGCTGCCGAGGAGTTGAATATTACTCAGCCCACAGTTTCTAGCCAAATCAAACAGTTGACGAAGGCCATCGGATTGCCTTTATTTGAGCAAATTGGCAAAACTTTGTATTTAACCGACGCGGGTAAAGCTTTATTAGTCACCTGTCAAGATATCTTTGAAAAATTAGATAATTTTGAGATGAAAGTGGCTGATTTAAAAGGAGCAAAAGAGGGAAAATTACGCTTGAGTGCAATTTCTACTACCAAGTATTTTTTGCCGCGAATTTTAGGTTTATTTTGCCAAAAATATCCTGACATCGATGTATCTTTAGAGATAATTAACCATGAAAAAGTAATAAATAGAATGCTAGATAATGAGGACGATTTATATATTCTTTCTCAGTTACCAGACAATATTGATTTACACAGTCAGGCTTTTTTAGATAATCCTTTAGTTGTCGTTGCTAAAGCCGATCATCCTTTAGCTGGCCAGAAAAATATCCCGATTTCTAAGTTAAATAATGAACCTTTTATTATGCGCGAATCTGGTTCAGGTACACGCCAAGCTGTCGAAACTTTATTGCTTGAAAACCAGGTAAAAGTCAGAGTAAGGCTAGAATTAGGTAGTAATGAGGCAATTAAAGAAGCGATCGCCGGCGGATTAGGAATGTCTGTATTATCCCGTCATACTTTACAGGGAGATTTAAGTAATAGCGAATTAACTATTTTAGATGTCCAACATTTTCCCATCGAAAGACATTGGTATGTGGCGACTTTAAATGGTAAAGAATTGTCAGTGATTGCGCAAACTTTTTTATATTTTTTGATAGAAAAAAGCGCATTATTTACCAATGTAAATGGTAAAAGACCCCACGCTATTTATTAATGTTTCTTGTTGCGCTTTAACGCACTCTTTAAAAACCTCATTAAAATGTAGATAAAATGAACGGATTTTTTAGCGAAACAATCTGGTTAATACCCCTTTATAGTTTAATCGGGATGAGTTTATCAGCTTTGTGGAGTCCAGCAATTATTAACCGTACCGGACCTAGACCAGCAGGATATGTCAACATTTTGCTGACCACCATCGCCTTTTTTCACAGTATTTTCGCCTTTGCTGAGACTTGGCAAAAAGCTCCTGTTTATCAATCAGTCACATGGTTGCAAGCAGCCGGATTGCAGATAACTTTCGATTGGGAAGTTTCCTCTTTAACCATCTGTGCGTTAATTTTAATCACTGGCTTGAACTTAGTTGCTAGTATATATGCAGTTGGTTATTTGGAAATGGATTGGGGTTGGGCGCGCTTTTTCGCTCTGATGGGCTTTTTTCAAGGGGGAATGACCACTTTAGTTATCTGTAACTCCCTATTTTTTAGCTATGTTGTTCTCGAAATCCTCACTTTAGGCACATATTTATTAATCGGCTATTGGTTCAATCAATCCTTGGTGGTCACGGGAGCGCGGGATGCGTTTTTAACCAAACGAGTAGGAGATTTATTCCTGTTAATGGCCGTGGTTGCTTTATTACCCCTAGCTGGCAGTTGGAATTACAACGATTTGGCAAATTGGGCGCAAACTGCTCATATTGACCCGACTTTAGCCACTTTACTCTGTTTAGCTTTGATTGCTGGTCCTTTGGGCAAATGTGCTCAGTTTCCCTTGCATTTATGGCTCGATGAAGCCATGGAGGGACCGATGCCCGCGACGATTATTCGTAACAGTTTAGTCGTCTGCACCGGTGCTTGGGTTTTAATTAAACTAGAACCTGTTTTCAAATTATCGCCCTTTGCTTGCCAATTCATGATCGTAATTGGTGCATTAACCGCCATAGGTGCGTCTTTAATCGCCATTGCCCAAATCGACATTAAACGTTCTTTGTCATATACAGCAAGTGCATACATGGGCTTAGTCTTTATTGCAGTAGGAACACAACAAAGTCAAACAACCTTACTTTTCTTATTAAGTTATGCCATCGCCATGGCATTATTAGTAATGAGTATTGGTAACGTAGTTTTAAACAGTATTACCCAAGATTTAAGCCAATATGGAGGACTGTTTTCGAGAAGACCAATTACTGCATTTGCTTATCTAGTCGGGGCAGTTTCCTTAGTAGGAGTTCCTCCCTTTGGTGGTTTTTGGACAATGGCACAAATGAGCAGTAATTTATGGGAAGATCACCCAATTTTAGTAGGAGTATTACTATTAGTAAATGGTTTAACTTCTTTTAGTATAATCAGGGAATTTTGCCTTGTATTTGGCGGTAAATCAAAACCGATGACAGTTCGCTCACCAGAAGGATTATGGCCCTTAATATTACCCATGACATTTGTAATGGGAATTAGCTTACATTTACCCTTGATTTTGAGCAAATTTAACATCTTACCTTGGTGGGATACTTTAAACATTAACTTGGCAATTGCCCTAATTATTTCCACAGTAATAGGAGCAGGAAGTAGTGCCTTTATTTACTTAAATGAAAGCATTAGTAAACCCATTGTATTAAAACCTAAATTTGTCCAAGATTTATTTGCTTATGACCTTTATACACCCCAAATATATAAGGTAACAATAGTAGGAGTAGTCGCCATAATTTCTAATGCAATTTACTGGTTTGACAAATACTTAATTGATGGAGCAGTTAACCTAGTTGGTTTATTAACAATAATTAGTGGACAAAGCTTAAAATATAATACATCAGGGCAAACTCAATATTATTTTTTATCAATTTTATTGGGAGTTGCACTGTTTGTTGGTATAATTTGTTTACCATTAATTACTCCATTATTTTAAGAAAAAATTCCTTGACAAAAAGCATTTTATAAGCTAAAACTTAATAATTAGTTTATTAGGTTTTAAGCTTGACTATCAATCTTTAAAAATACAGCAATAAAAAGAGGATTATATCATGGGAAAAAGCAAAAATTTACTAAAAGTTGATTTCGGATTTGTTTTCCTGATTTTTTTAGCAATTCTTTTAGCATTAAACCTAATTCAACCAGAACCAGTGTTAAGTCAAAATGAGATAACACCTGCTCAAACTTTTGATTAGTTAGCTACAGGCAAAATCACTAAAGTTTAATCAAAATTAATCTATTTTGAAACCTCTCTTTGTTTTATTAAGGGGGATTAACATTAATTAAATAAAAAACCTTTAAAACTATGGCAACAGCATTAATTTTACTACCCACAATTGGGGCAATAATTATTAGTTTATACCCCCAAGAAAACCAATTAAAAACCTTAACTGCAATTATCAGCGCTTTAAGCTTAATTTGGTCATTATATCTGCTAAAAATCTTTAATTTATCTGACCCAACTTTTCAATTTACCGAATATTTATCTTGGGCTGAACCATTAGGCTTAAGCTATTCATTGGGCATAGACGGTCTCTCTTTACCCTTACTAATTTTAAATAGCTTACTAACAATAATTGCTATTTATAGCATTGGTGAAAAGATAGAAAGACAGCGTTTTTATTACGCTTTAATTCTGTTAATTAATGCCGGAATTGCTGGAGCATTAATGGCAAGTAATTTACTCTTATTTGTCATCTTTTATGAAATAGAATTAATCCCTTTTTATCTGATGATTGCGATTTGGGGAGGGGAAAAAAGAGGCTATGCTTCCATCAAATTCTTACTCTATACCGCCCTTTCTGGAATATTAGTTTTAGCCGCATTTTTAGGGATCGCTTTCTTAAGTGGAAATGGAAATTTTGACTACGATGCTATCAATACAAGTAGCCTTTCTGCGCAGACAAAATTAATTTTGCTCACCCTTTTATTGGTTGGTTTTGGTATCAAAGTTCCCCTCGTGCCATTGCACACATGGCTGCCTGATACCTATGTTGAAGCATCTCCTGCAGTTACCATTTTATTGGGTGGTATCCTCGCAAAATTAGGAACTTACGGCTTGATACGCTTCGGTTTTGGGCTATTTCCTGACACTTGGGCGCTAATTTCCCCCGGTTTGGCAATAATTGGCACAATTAGCGTATTATACGGCGCTTTAGCCGCGATCGCCCAAAAAGACATTAAACGCATGGTGGCATATAGTTCAATTGGTCACATGGGCTACATTTTGGTAGCGGTGGCCGCAGGTACGGAATTAAGCCTTTTGGGAGCTGTCGCACAAATGATCAGTCACGGTTTGATCCTTGCCTTGCTGTTCCACTTAGTGGGGATTATTGAAAGAAAAGCCGGCACGAGAGACCTTGACGTTTTAAACGGATTGATGAATCCAGTCAGGGGTTTACCGTTGACGAGCGCACTGTTAATTGGTGCGGGAATGGCCAGCGCAGGAATTCCGGGATTAGTGGGCTTTATCGCTGAATTTATCGTATTTCAGGGCAGTTTTGAGGCTTTTCCTATCCCTACCTTACTGTGCATCATTTCCTCTGGTTTAACCGCCGTTTATTTCGTAATTTTGCTCAATCGCACCTGTTTTGGCAAACTTGACAACAAACTTGCTTACTACCCCAAAGTTTTATTATCGGAAAAATTACCCGCATTTGCCTTAGTTGCCATTATTTTCTACCTTGGCATTCAACCAAACTTACTTACACGTTGGATCGAGCCAACAACTAATAAAATGGTCGCCCAAATTACCCAGACTTATTCAGAAATTGCCTTGAAATAATTGTTTTTAATTCTTAAATGTAGGGTGGGTTAGTCGGCGAAAAACTATAAACTCTCACCGGCCAATTAATTATCCGACGTAACCCACCACCCAAATATTTAATCACAAAAGGAGTGCTTAAAATGACCCAACTTTTAACAAAATTACCCCCTTCAACCCATGAATTTGCTGATATTATTCACCGCTTAGAAGCGGGGGGTTCAATGTTACCAGATACTCCCGAAAATTTAATGCAAATTATCGGCATTTATAAAGCCTATGCTGTACCAATGGACTTTTATTGGCGGGATTTATTATATATAGCTGAAAGGGTATTTTTAGAGCCGTTACCATTTTTCAAATATTTCTTACCCCAAGAATATTTAGACTTACAAAATCACTATGCAGGAGATAATGCAGATTTAAGAATTTGGCGAGGTACAGGAAGCACTCATCCTGAATTATTAGAGTTTATGAAAAAAGGAGAAACTTTCTCTGCTCCTAAGTTATTTCATCACCTATTTCATGACAGAATTAATATGGAATTTGCCGAAGCTTGTATGAGTGCAATGTATTGGCATGGTCGAGATATGGGCATGGGTAAATTTGATGCTTATCTTGACTCAGATGAATATAAAACTAATGCAGATCGAGCAATTCGTGCTTATTTTAAAGAAAATCCTGTAATGTTAGGGTTGTATAAAGCATTCCCTGAAATGTTCTTAGAGCAGGTAAGACAACTTTCTTATTATTCCAATTTGGGTTTATTTTGGGAAGTTATGGCTCCTGTGTTTTTTGAAATGTCTGATATTTATGATGAAGGAGGTTTTAAAGGAGTTCCAGATGCCATGAATTTCCTAGTAAATGGTATTTTTGCCATCGCAGGAAGGCCAATTTATCACCATGTTTATATTGACGGTGAATGTTATGAAATTATCCCGAAATCTAAGGGATTTACATGGCTTTATGAAGCTGCTTTACCTTATGTAGAAGCGGTATTTTATCGTACGTCTCCCTTCCGTGGAACTAAGTCCTATAATGCGCAAGCAAAACAAGTTCCAGAGGAGCAAAAAGACTTTCATTTTGGCATTTTATACGCAGATGTTTTCCCTGTTGGTACGGCCGGCATTCCTCCCACATTATTAATGGATGATATGCTGCATTTTCTCCCGCCATATTTGATTGAATACTATCAAAAACATTGTCGCGGTGAAGACGATATTTTGATTCAATTAGGGATTACTTTTCAGCGCTCAATGTATAATGTAACCTCGGCAGTTATTCAAGCATTAAGAACTGCTTTGTTATATCCCCTAGATGATCAAAATCCAAAACACTTGTTAAAAAATCGTCAATTCTTTGAACAACAAATGGACCGTTTTAAACGTCCAGAAGCACGTTTAAGGGATATTCAAAAACCAGAATATCGTTAATAGGTTTGTAGTTGCGCTTCAGCGCAGAAATAGCGCTAAAGCGCAACTACGAACCTTTTTTAGAGGAATAAAGACAGAAAATAACCTTAACAAATTGAGAAAATTTATGCCAACTATTGTTGATATTGCTGTTAGTAATGATAACTTTAAAACCTTAGTAGCTGCCGTTTCTGCTGCTAATTTAGTTGATGCTTTAAAAAGTCCAGGTCCGTTTACAGTTTTTGCTCCCACTGACGAAGCTTTTGCCAAGTTGCCTACGGGTACAATCACAACTTTACTGCAAAATATTCCCCAATTAGCCCGAATTTTAACTTTTCATGTAGTTTCTGGTAGGTATAAAAAAGAGGATTTAACTAATATTAATTCCCTCATTTCTTTAGAAGGTTCACCCATAAATATTGACCTTTCTGATGGTTTTGAAGTTAAAAATGCGACTGTGATTATGGCAGATATTGAGGCCGATAATGGCATAATTCATGTGATAGATAATGTCATTTTGATGGGGTAAAATTTGGGGACAGGTATTTCTTACCTGTTCTAAAAAACGATCTTATATTTTGTTGATTATTAAAAAGCTTTACTTTTGAATAATTATGTAGTATGATAAAAGTAATACAATCATAAAAATAAACATGAAAAGTACCATTTATCTATCAGATGACCTCGCTAAAAGGGTTGAAGAATATTTGGAAACTAATCCCCATTATAACTTATCTAATCTGGTTCAAGAAGCTTTAGAAGCGAAATTAGCAACTAAAGATATTTCTCAATTATTAGAATTAGCCGGAATTGTTAAAGAAGCACCTTTTCAAGCTTCAGAAAATGCAGAAGATCAGGAAAATTAAAATAATTATGAAACAATTAATTTTAGATGCTGGTCCTTTAATTGCTCTTTTTTATGCTAAAGATAGTTATCATCAAAAAGCCGTTAACGGTTTTAGTCAATTAAGCAAAGAAAAAACCAAATTAATTACACCTATTCCCATTATTTTTGAGGTGTATAAATGGTTATTAAATAGAGGAGGTTCACTATTAGCACAAAACACTCTTTGTGTTATGGAAAAAAGCTTATATTCTGTGGTTTTAAATGATTCAGATTTTATTCAATTACAAACAATGATTAAATCTTTACCTGATTGGCAAGGAAGTTTAGAAGATGCTACTGTTATTATTATTGCTAATAAATATAACTCACCTATTTGGACTTTAAATTATCGAGACTTTGGCAGATTTAAAAATCTTGAATTTTGGAATCCAAATTAATAACAATTAATTTTTTCTCACCAATTTGATAAGATAATTAAAAGCCCCATTTTGGAGTTTTCATGGCAAAATAAGTAATATAACTTAACACGGAGGGTTGTTCATGGTTGCTACCCCAATAAAAATAGAAAAACGTTTAACAATTTCCACGGCGGAAATCGCCACAAATACCACTACGATAAGATCATTAGACTGGGATAGAGATAGATTTGACATCGAATTTGGCTTGCAAAATGGCACAACTTACAATTCCTACATTATTCAAGGAGAAAAGTTGGCCTTGGTTGACACCTCCCATGAAAAGTTCCGCCAACTTTATTTAGACACATTAAAAGGGTTAATAAATCCTGCTGATATAGCTTATTTAGTAGTTAGTCATACTGAACCTGATCACAGTGGTTTAGTGAAGGATATTTTGCAATTAGCACCCCATGCTACGGTGTTGGCTTCTAAGGTCGCAATTCAGTTTTTAGAAAATTTAATTCACCTTCCTTTTAACCGTCAAATTGTTAAAACGGGAGATAAAATTGACCTCGGAAATGGTCATGTGTTAGAGTTCCTTAACGCTCCTAATCTACATTGGCCTGATACTATCTTAACATTTGATCACGCTACCCAAATTATTTACACCTGTGATGTTTTTGGAATGCACTATTGTTCAGATAGCAATTTTGATGACAATTTAAAAGCGATTGAGCCAGATTATCGCTTTTATTATGAATGTTTAATGGGGCCTAATTCTCGCTCCGTTTTAGCCGCTTTAAAACGCATGGATGCCCTTCCTGAAGTGAAAATGGTGGCTAATGGCCATGGTCCAATTTTACTGCATAATGTTAATGAATTGATTAGTCGCTATCGTCAATGGAGCGAAGAACAAAGCAAAGGTGAACAAAATGTCGTTGTTGCCTATGTATCCGACTATGGTTGGTGCGATCGCCTATCTCAATCAGTTGCCAAAGGAATCACTAAAACGGGTGTAGCGGTGGAAATGGTGGACATAAAAAGTGCCGACACTCAGGAAGTGCGAGAATTAGTGCAGCATTCCACTGGTATCGTGATGGGTATGCCCCCCCTATCTAATCAGGAAATTAGCGCTAATATCAGCACAATTTTAGCCTCTGTGAACGAAAAACAATTTGTGGGAATGTATGAATCCTACGGTGGTGACGATGAGCCTATTGATACTTTACTCACTAAATTCCTCGAACTCGGTTTAACTAAAGGTTTTCCTCCCATCAAAGTCAAAGACACCCCTAACGAAACCACTTATCAACTTTGTGAAGAAGCCGGAGTGGATTTGGGTCAATTAATCACCCAGTCTCAAAAGGTCAAAAAACGCAAATCCCTCGACAGTGAGTTGGATAAGGCGATCGGACGTATTAGTGGCGGATTATACATCATAACAGCACAAAAAGGCGACATCAAAGGCGCAATGTTGGCATCTTGGGTTGCTCAAGCAAGTTTTGATCCACCAGGCTTTACTGTTGCTGTCGCCAAGGATCGGGCGATCGAATCTTTAATGCAAGTTAATGATAGTTTCGTTTTAAATATATTGGAGGAAAATAATTATCAACCTCTGATGAAACACTTTTTAAAACGTTTTCCACCGGGTGCAGATCGTTTTGCTGGAATTGACATTCAAACCGCCAATAATGGTTCACCTATTCTAACAGAATCATTGGCCTATTTAGAATGTGAAGTAGTTAGTAGGATGGAATGTTCAGATCACTGGATAGTTTACAGTCGTATTACTAATGGTCGTGTAGCCAACCCAGATGGCTTAACAGCAGTTCATCACAGAAAAGTAGGCAATTACTATTAGAAATTCCGTAATTTTTGAACTCCGATTAAAAAAAAAATCGGAGTTATTGACCAAAGAAGTTGGTCAATGAAAAAAATTCAGGATTTAGATATATAACAGTCCTAAATGAGTTGTAGAACATATATTGTGGATAACATCTCTATAGTAAGGGTTTGGTGAAAACAATTTTTGACAAACTATTTAGGATCGCTGTGATTACAGAAGACATAAAAACAACCCATTTTGAAACAGGAGAATCTCTTATAGCACTTTCCGATTAAATGTGATCTACCCCTCACCCCCTACCCCCTCATCCCAAGGGAGAGGGGGGAAAGAGAAGCAAAATGTCAAATGAAAATGCTATATCTTAGATAAAGGACAAGTTGTCATGGAATTTGATGGTACGGCTTTTGAGGTGGAATTTGCTAATCATGATAAGATAACTTAGGCAATGAAAACTATTGCCACAGAAAAATTAATGTTATTATAGTAATTCCAATTAAGATTAGAACAGTAAAAAAATAGGTTCGTTGTTGCGCTTTAGCGCAGCTTTTTCATATCGCTGACAACTATTAAATTATATTGTTTAATTTTTATTTGGAATTACTATACATTATGAATTAGTAGCCGTTTAATAATAAATATCAGGATTAAAAATGTCAGAAATTACTGTGAAAATCAAACTATTTGCCGCTTACCAAGAATCCTATCAAACCCCAGAATTAATTTTAATTTTACCCGAAAAAACCACCGTTAACAAACTATTAGATAGGATAATCAATGAAAAACCAGAATTGGAAAAATGGCGTAATTTAACTCGTTTTGGTGTTAACCTTGAATTTGTCGAACCCGACACCCAATTAAACAACGGTGACGAAATTGTCCTAATTCCCCCCGTCAGTGGAGGTTAAAAAAAGTAAAAAGTAAGAGCTAATTATCAGTTGTTAAAATCTGTTAATATTTCTTAATCAGAAATTGGTGTGAGTAACAAAATATGCAAATTCAAGAGAGACAAACAACCAGAAAGTTATTAGTAGATGCGATCGCCAAAAGCCAGCAATACCTGTTTTCCCAGCAATATCCCGAAGGTTATTGGTGGGCTGAACTAGAGTCCAATGTGACTATTACAGCAGAAGTAGTCTTATTACACAAGATTTGGCAAACAGATAAAACCAGACCATTAGAGAAAGTTATTCCCTATTTATTATCACAACAAAAAGAGCACGGAGGTTGGGAATTATTCTACGGAGATGGAGGCGATTTAAGCACCTCAGTCGAAGCATATATGGCCTTGCGTTTATTGGGAATTCCTAACAGTAATCATGATCTTCAACGCGCACAAGAATTTATCATAAATAAAGGGGGAATTAGCAAAAGTCGGATCTTTACTAAGTTACATTTGGCATTAATTGGTTGCTACGATTGGAAGGGAGTTCCCTCAATTCCACCTTGGATTATGTTGTTTCCTGATAACTTTCCCTTCACAATCTATGAAATGTCTAGTTGGGCAAGGTCTAGCACTGTCCCACTTTTAATAGTATTTGATCAGAAGCCTGTTTATAATGTTAATCCGAGCATTAATTTAGATGAATTATACACAGAAGGGAGCGAAAATGTCCTTTATGAAATGCCTAAAAATAACGATTGGACTGATATTGTTGGACTATTAGATCAGGCTTTTAAACTAGCAGAAAATCTGAATTTTGTTCCCTTTAGAAATGAAGGTTTAAAAGCGGCAGAAAAATGGATTTTAGAACGACAGGAAATCAGCGGCGATTGGGGTGGAATTATTCCTGCAATGTTAAACTCCCTCTTGGCATTACGCTGTCTGAATTATAAAGCAAGCGATCCCGAAGTCTTTCGCGGTTTAAAAGCTGTCGATGATTTTACGATCGCCTCCGAACATAGTTACTCTGTGCAACCCTGCGTTTCCCCCGTCTGGGATACCGCTTGGGTAGTCCGCGCCATGGTAGAATCAGGGATTAAGCCCGATCATCCTGATTTAATCAAAGCCGGTCAATGGTTGATCCATAAGCAAATCTTGGACTATGGTGACTGGTATATCAAAAATAAAGACGGTAAACCAGGGGGTTGGGCATTTGAATTTATCAACCGTTTTTATCCCGATTTAGACGACTCGGCCGTGGTAGTCATGGCTTTAGATTTATTGTCACTGCCTGATGAACAAGCAAAGGTTTCATGTATGCAACGAGGCACGGATTGGATGGCATCCATGCAATGTAAACAGGGGGGTTGGGCCGCTTTTGACATTGACAACGATCAAGATTGGCTCAATCTTTTACCCTACGCTGACCTAAAAGCCATGATCGACCCCAATACTGCTGACGTAACCGCCAGAGTCCTCGAAATGCTCGGCACTTGCCAGGTGACAATGGATGAAACCCGCATCCGTAGGGCGATCGACTATTTATTGAAGGAACAAGAAAGCGATGGCAGTTGGTTTGGACGTTGGGGAGTCAACTACATTTACGGCACAAGCGGAGCTTTAGTTGCGTTAGCGAACATTGCATCCATGCAATACGGCGAACAAATTAACAAGGGTGCAAACTGGTTGTTAAGTTGCCAAAACTCCGACGGTGGTTGGGGTGAAACCTGTCGCAGTTATAATGACCATAGCCTCAAGGGTCAGGGAACTTCCACCGCGTCGCAAACTGCTTGGGCGTTGATGGGATTAATAGCAGCAGGAAAAGCCACGGGTAACATGGCTAAAAGTGCCTTAGATAAAGGGGTTAACTACCTTTTAAAAACCCAATTACCCGACGGTAACTGGAATGAATCAGAGTTCACTGGTACTGGTTTCCCAGGCCATTTTTACCTCAAATATCATTTTTATCAGCAATATTTCCCCCTTTTAGCTTTAGGAAGATACTCTAATTTATAAGTTTTAAAAATCCGATTTTTCTAAAAAATCGGATTTTTTGGTTAAGGATTTCCAATCACACCAAATAACTTGGCCAACCCTCCTAAAATTGCCACAATTAAAATGATGTACCCCCCTACCCCCCCTTTCAAGCAGGGCTGTTTCAACGTAAAATTTGCGATTTTTGAACCCCTTGCCTAATATGAGTTTAAATACCTTTTTCCTAATACTTAAAAAACAGGTTTTAAATATTAGGAAATATGCTCCCCTCTCCCTTTGGGATGAGGGGTTGGGGGTGAGGGTCTTCAAATTTTGCTCTCGACTTTGAAACAGCCCTGCCCCTTGAAAGGGGGGAAGTTACCAATTAACACACCACGATTGACAAATTCCTGAAATTCCATTCTTTTACTAATTCCGTCAACCTTTTCCTCAACCCTTTTAATTTCACCCTCCAGACGAGTTTGACCTATTTCTAATTTATTCATACGTTCATCAACTTTGTCAAAACGAGCTTGCATATTATCGGCAAGTCGATCAATTTTACTCTCGATTTTTTCTAAAATTTCCTTTAAATCTTGTTCAATGGTGACTGACATCTGTTACACTCCTTAATGAAAGAATTTTTTGATTTTCTTGGGATATAGCGAAAACTATTTCCCTTTTCTTTGTTAATTTTACTACAAAATTGATTAATCTTTAGGTATTAAAAAATCCGACTCAAAACATCGGATTTCTTATTAAAAAATTGGCCCTTTTTTAAGTCGGAATTGCTTCCCCTGGCCTTAATTTTGCCCATTTACCATCTTCTCGTAAAAAGCTTTCGCATCCTACCACATCCCATTCCATTTCGATATATTCTTCTTTTGTTCTAATATTTACGTTGATACTCGGGTTATTCGGTTCAAAATCAGGATTTTCGGTTAAATGGAGTTGCTCATGTTGCGCTTCCACCGCATAATAAGTGGTGCAACGATCGACATAATAGCAGTTTACACATATACACATATTTTTACTCCCTGCTCCTTTTTTACTAATTTAACTTAAATTTTTGGCGATCGCCCCTTTTAATCACCAGGGCTGTTTCAAAGTAAAATTTGCGATTTTTGAAATCCTTGCCTAATATGAGTTTAAATACCTTTTTCCTAATACTTAAAAAATAGGTTTTAAATATTAGGAAATATGCTCCCCTCTCCCTTTGGGATGAGGGGTTGGGGGTGAGGGTCTTCAAATTTTGCTCTCGACTTTGAAACTGCCCTGCTTTTAATCATATGAGTTTAAATACCTTTTTCCTAATACTTAAAAAATAGGTTTTAAATATTAGGAAATATGCTCCCCTCTCCCCTTGGGATGAGGGGTTGGGGGTGAGGGTCTTCAAATTTTGCTCTCGACTTTGAAACTGCCCTGCTTTTAATCGCCCCTTTTAAATTAAAAAGAATCACTAATAACGGTTAAATAACCGAACCATAACAAAAAAATTGTTAAAACTATACCTTAATCTCTGATATGACTGTATTCTAAATTTGGATAGGTATTTATTAGGAATAAACTATGTTAGATAAAACTGAAGCAACCATCGAAAACATCGAAGCTAGAGAAATCCTTGACTCCCGCGGTAAACCTACCGTAGAAGCCGAAGTCCTCTTAGCCTCGGGCGCTTGTGGCATTGCTCAAGTTCCCAGCGGCGCTTCCACCGGTACATTTGAAGCTCACGAACTACGCGACGGTGATAGTCGTTATGGTGGTAAAGGTGTACTTAAAGCTGTTCGGAACATCAATGAAAAAATTGCCGGTGAATTAATCGAATTAGATGCTCTGGATCAAATCTTGATTGATCGCCGCATGATTCAAAGAGATGGCTCTGACAACAAGTCAAACCTCGGTGCTAATGCTATTTTAGCCGTTTCTTTAGCCACTGCAAAGGCCGCCGCCGCAGAATTAGGTCTCCCTCTCTATCGCTATTTAGGCGGTCCTTTGGCCAATGTTTTGCCGATTCCTTTTATGAATGTTATTAATGGTGGAGCTCACGCAGCCAATAACATCGATTTTCAGGAATTTATGATCGTGCCCCTCGGAGCACCTACTTTCCGCGAAGCTTTACGTTGGGGTGCTGAAGTTTTTGCCTCCTTGAGCGATGTTCTCAAAAGTCAAGGTTTATTAACCGGTGTTGGTGATGAAGGCGGGTTTGCGCCTAACCTCAAATCCAACGAGGAAGCTTTGGAAATTCTCATGGAAGCGATTAAAAAAGCCGGTTATGAACCTGGTAAACAAGTTGCTTTGGCTATGGATGTCGCAGCCAGTGAATTTTACAAGGATGGCCAATACGTCTATGACGGTAGCGCCCATTCCCCCGCCGAATTTATCGAATATATCGGTAATTTGGTCAGCAAATATCCCATCGTTTCCATTGAAGACGCTCTCCATGAAGAAGATTGGGCTAACTGGCAAATTATTACCGAAAAATTAGGTAGCAAAGTTCAATTGGTTGGCGACGACTTATTCGTAACTAACAAAATTCGCCTTCAAAAAGGCATTGAACAAAAATCCGCTAACGCCATCCTCATTAAACTTAATCAAATTGGTACTCTTACCGAAACCCTCGAAACCATTGATTTAGCTAATCGCAATCAGTTTGGCTACATGATCAGTCATCGCTCTGGCGAAACTGAAGATACCACCATTGCTGACTTGGCCGTCGCCACTAGAGCCGGCCAAATCAAAACTGGTTCTCTCTGTCGTAGTGAGCGCGTTGCTAAGTATAACCGTTTATTGCGCATTGAAGATGAACTCGGCGATCGGGCAGTTTACGCTCCCCTCGTCGGTATTGGCCCCAAATACTAATTAACATTTAATAATTAATAATTAACAATTTTGTTAATTATTAATTATGCTAAAATAAATCAAAATTATACCCAATTCCTAACATTATTCCCACCTCCGCTTCTTGTTCCGCAAAACCGACATCCACCTTTAATATTCCTGTTAAATCAGGAGTTAACGGTACATTTACACCCGCTGTGGCCAAAGGATCAATTTGGTCATGAATTAAAATACCACCACCCACAAACGGACTCGCAATTAACTTATTTGTCGTCTTATTTACTATGGGCAAAGTCCCCGTAATTGCCACGCTTCCCCCAATCTTATTATTGATTATGGCGGTAGCATCCACCGATAAATATTTCATTAAACCCACTTTTCCCAAAATTACCATTCCACCATTTCCTAATGCTGTTGTATCACCTCCAGCCGAGATATTTCCACCTAAACCTAAATAACTATTTCTTTTTTCTACCTCTTCCCTTTCTCCTGATACTAATTGCGCCATTTCTTTACCCTTAATTTCCTCTGCTTTTACCCCTATACCATTAACATAATCTAAACTTAACATCACCATTAATGCCTTTATTAATTGAAATTTTTGGCTCTTCATTTTGTTTATTTTCCTCTCATTTTATTACTTAATTTTAGCTATTAACTATTCCAAAATTTAATCATTTTTTTTGATAATTGTTTGTTAACTTTTGTTAAATAACTGTTATTTTTTCCTGATTTGTATTATAATATAATTAAGTAAAAAAAATTAAACGGTCAAAAAAAAAAGCGCCAAATTCCGAGCGCAGGGTTAGCGGAAATCGAAACAAGATTGAGGCTCGCTAAACATCTAAGTTGCGCACAATTAAAAATTGTTCGCTGTGATACATTTTAATGAAAAATCCGATTTTTACCAATTGTGTGGGTTATGTTTATAGCATTTTTTGATTAAATGTTATCTACCCCTCACCCCCCTACCCCCCTCATCCCAAGCAGGGCTGTTTCAAAGTAAAAATTGCTATTTTTGAAACCCTTGCCTAATATGAGTTTAAATACCTTTTTCCTAATACTTAAAAAACAGGTTTTAAATATTAGGAAATATGCTCCCCTCTCCCTTTGGGATGAGGGGTTG
>JAABRE010000087.1 GCA_011391125.1 Synechococcales cyanobacterium S06 | reverse complement strand
TTGATGTCTTTTACCCTGATTTCGACGAAAGTCCTTGACTAATTTAAACTTTTCAATTAAACTGTTTAACATATTTTTGGAAATCAAAAAAATAGTGTTATCTTTTTGATTTTATCAAGAAAAGATCACTATTATATTTTTTTTTACCCCCGAGAATGAAAACACCCTGCTTGTAAAGGGGGGGTTAGGGGGGGTTTATCAATTCTTTTCAAAGGATAAGGTGTTACATTCTCATAATTAATGTGCAGTTCCATTAATTGTTTACCCCAATTTTTCCACTGATTAAAGTCAGGATAAAAAGGAATTCTGGGGAAATCTCGTTTCAAATTCTGCTCGTATTTTTCCCGATATTTCGGATTATGTAAAACAGCATAAATGTAATAAAATATGTCCAGTTTAGTTATTTTCCTCACCCCCAACTTTTCTTCTGTAGGGGGATTAGCCCTCACCCCCAACCCCTCTCCCACAGGGTGAGGGGAGCTAGAATTATCTGAAAGTCTTTTCCCCCCTCTCTCTGAGAGAGAGGGGGGGTGGGGGGGTGAGGGTTGATAATTATCCCTAAACTGCTGTAATCCCCAATCGGTTATATTCTCAATTTTTGCGCCATTTTCATAAGTATAGAAAGGAAGACATTGACAACCAGCTGGTAAACAGTTTAAATCTATGAGATAATTTGAGGCTAAACTATGAAAATCTTTAGGTGAAGATAACCCCGGAATTATCAGATATTTATTTTCTGGATTATAAATATTAAACCATTGATAAGTCATTCCGTTAAAATGTTTATCAAAATAGAAATATTGCTTATTAAATGGCCGATATAAACTTGAAATTATCTGCTCTTGATCAAACTCTTTATTTATTTTTCTCTTTAAATAATTACTTAATTCTCGATCCCATTTTATGTTATTTTTCTCCTTAAATTGCTCATCTTCTAAGGTTTGTTGATAAATATTAATTAAAAACTGGACTTTTTTAGTTAAATTTTCCTCGGAAAAATCATAAACCCATTCGTCTCTTTGTGTTTTTAACCCATTTGTGAATAACTTGAAAATTGCTTGATCAGATTTTCCTGACTTAACATTTTTGTCAATTAAAGGTAGTAATTCCTCGAAATTATTATTAACTTGATTAATCCAGTTAGCCTTTTTGTCAGGGGTAATATGTACAAAAGAAATTTGATCAAATTTATGACTTGCTAAAAATTGTAACTTTTCTTGACCACTATTAAAATTAATTAAAGAATTATAAAATATTTGACACCCCCCCTTTAATTCCCCTGCTTTCAAGGGGGGGGTAGGGGGGGTAGGGGAGTCTGATTTTTTCACGAAAAAAGTAACTGCAACCCCTACCATAATATTAAAAACATTACCAGATTGATCACCTGCGCGAATATTTCCACCTAAATCTATAGTATAAACATAATCAAATTCCTCCGCAATAACCTTTCTAAAACCATCAAAAGTTAGTGCATCAATAAAGGAATTATTAGTAATAAATGCGATAATTCCGTTATTATTTAAACGGTCAGTTGCCCACCGAATAAACCTAGTGTACATATCATATAAAACTATTTGATTTTGTGCGCTTCCTTCTTTAACATAAGTATCTTTTATCCTTTTATCTATACTTTGATAACCACGATTAGCATTATTTTGACTGTAATTTTCCTGTTTAGCATTATAGGGAGGATTACCAATAATTACCGAAATTTTACGGTCATTTTGGCGCTTAATTCTGTCAGTATTCTCCTTCGTCATGGAGAATAAATCCATTTGTTTCCCACTAAAAATGGTACTATCCAAAGTATCAACTAAACAAATATTATTAAACTCCAGATATTCACCCATTTTTTGCTGAAAAGTATATTCAATATTTAGATTAGCAATGTAATAAGGTAAAATCGAAACCTCACTACAATGAATCTCATTTTGATACTTATATTTAAGATTATTGGTTGGTAAATATTCAATTAATTCCGTAACAAAAGTACCAGTTCCTGTTGCAGGGTCTAATATTTCAACATTATGATCGCCCAGTAACTTATTAAAATGTTTATGTAACAAATAATCCGTACTTTCGAGCATGAATTTAACAATTTCATTGGGAGTATATACAATGCCTAATTTATCAGCAGCCAAAGGATTATAGGCCTTGTAAAATTCCTCATAGACAACCTTTAAAAACTTTTGTTTCTCATGGTGATTAACAATATTACCAGCAGTTCTAATAATTACCGAGTAATAATTATTAATAGTTTTGAGAGTATTGCGTTTAATATTCCCCGTAAAAAAAGTATCTAAAACTCGTCGTAAAGACTTAGAAATATTATTTTCCTGATGAAATTGTCCCTCATTAAAAATATTAGTAAAAATGTCCTCGGTTAAAATGTGTTGAATCATCATTTCACGCACATTGGTCACAGAAATATCAGGATTAATTGACTCTTGACAAAGTGCTAAAAATGTGCTTAATTCTTGTTTAAATGCAGTTTGGGTTTTTAAATGTAGAGACGTTGCATGCAACGTCTCTACATTCAACGTCTCTACAATTTGTTCATCAATCAGATTTCTCAAAGTAGTTAAAATCGTAGGTAAATCTTCCTTAAAAGAGGAAATTGCTTCACGAAAATCCTTAACTTCCGGCCTTTCGTAGTCAAGAAATTGGTTAATAATCGCCTCCAAATCCGCCGAATTCCTAACAAAAACTCGCCTAACTTCTTGACCATTTTGAATTAATATTGCCTTCTCTGAATCCTCAAATAAAATATTATCATTGGGATAACCCTTAGCAAACTTATCCTCAATTTCCAAGTCTAAATTATCGAACTTCCCTCCTTTTAAAGGGGGGGTAGGGGGGTACATCCATTTAATACTTTCCCAATAACCCCAATCGAGACGCAAAGAATCTTTGACAATTCCATCCAGCCTAACATTTGTCCCTAATTTTGTTCTAAAAAAAAGCTCATCAACCAAAACAAAATTACGCAATTGACAAAAAGCATTTAATAGATTTGAAAAAGTGCGACGAAGGGAATTTTCATTACTACTCCCACCATATCTAATGGCCTTATCTAACTCTTGATAATAAAGATTAATTAAAATACGAGACATAAATTTTAGTTGACAGTTGACAATTGATAATTGATATATTAGATCAACAAAAAACCCCCTTTGCGCCTTAGCGTCTTTGCGTGAGAAAAAAAGCGATAAGATAGTATAAAAACAGAAAACCCCCTTAGCGCCTTTGCGTCTTTGCGTGAGAAAAAAAGCGATAAGATAGTATAAAAACAGACAACTCCCTTAGGGTTTTATCTTAAGCAAAATTAGGAGGCACATTGCGGGATTTTACCATGTTGGCTAAGTTATTTTCAATTAAACCTTGTAACTCTAATCGACTAACTTCAATTTGCTTAGTTGATTTTTCTATAAAAATTAAACTATCCGCAGGTTGTAAAGCAAATAATTGAAACAAAAGATCGGCTACAAAAATTGGTTGAGGGTAAACTTTCTGCTCGGATTTCTGACTAAAATTAAGCGCATCTTTTACTGTAGCAAAAGCATAAATTACCTGTTTTTCTAAGTTAGGTTGTGCCAGATTGCTTAGGGTATTTAAAAGTAATTCTTGTTCAGAAGTTTGCAAAATATAGTATTCTTGATCTTGTAATTGTTTGCCATAATTCCTAAGTACAGGAATTACTGCTTGTAACATTACAACGGAAGGTACACCGTATTTAGGTGCGTCTTTAATGATAATCTCTAATTGTTGTTCTAATTTCATGGAATATAAAAACTATGTATAATATGGGTTTATTGGGATTAGGTACGGTGGGTACAGGTACAGCTGACATTTTACTAAATACTGCTGGCCGTAATCCATTATTACAGAAAATTCAGATTAAAAAAGCGGGGGTGCGATCGCTTGATAAACAACGTCAAGTCGAATTACCCGCCGATGTCCTCACTACGGACCTTGAATCTGTGGTCACAGACCCCGACATTGATATTGTAGTCGAATTAATGGGTGGATTAGAACCTGCTCGTAGTTTAATACTTCAGGCGATCGCCCACGGTAAACATATTGTAACAGCAAATAAAGCTGTGATCGCCCGTTATGGTGATGAAATCTACACTGCCGCCAACGAAGCGGGGGTATATGTACTCATTGAAGCGGCGGTCGGTGGTGGTATTCCCATCATTAAACCATTGAAACAGTCTCTAGGAGTGAATCGTATCCAAAGAGTAATTGGAATCGTCAACGGGACCACCAATTATATTTTGACTCAAATGACAGCACACGGCGCAGATTTTGCCGATGTCCTCAAGGAAGCGCAGGAATTAGGTTACGCGGAAGCTGATCCCACCGCCGACGTTGACGGTTGGGATGCAGCTGACAAAATCTCCATTTTAACCTCGATCGCCTTTGCGGGTAGGGTCAAACGGGAGTCAGTGCATTGTGAGGGCATTCGTCAAATTACAGCCACGGAAATCAACTACGCCGAAAAATTGGGGTTTGTAATCAAGTTGTTGGCGATCGCCGAAAAAATGAGCTTAGACAGTGATGAATTGCAAATTAGGGTTCATCCGACCTTAGTAGCAAAAGAACACCCTTTAGCCAGCATTAATGGGGTGTACAATGCGATTTTAGTAGAGGGTGCACCCCTCGGCCAAGTGATGTTTTACGGACCAGGAGCAGGAAGCGGACCGACGGCCAGTGCGGTAGTATCAGATATTATGAATATCGTGGGCATTTTAGAAAGCAGCGGCAAAACCAAGAATTTAGATCCACTTTTAAGCTGTTCCCACCAACATTACTGCACCCTGCAGCCCATTGAAGAATTAGTAACGCGTTTTTATGCTCGTTTCCTTTGCTATGATGTCCCCGGAGTGATAGGACATTTGGGAACTTCCTTTGGCAATCATCAAGTTAGCTTAGAATCTGTAGTGCAAATTGGGTTTAAAGATAAACTAGCGGAAATTGTGGTAGTTACCCACGATGTAAAAGAGGGCAACTTCAGAAAAGCATTGGCCGAAATCGAAAGTTTAGACGCAATTCAGAGCATTCCTAGCGTATTAAGGGTGCTTTAATTAGTAAGGTGGGCAAACAATTAACCTAAATTTGAAAGTAACAAATAATTAAAGTTTGCCCACCTTACCAGTTATTATCTTAATATAAAATTACCTAATTAAAAGAAAATGAAAGGTTATATAGCAATCCTAGATAGGTTGTAAAAAATGGTTTTCACCAAACCCTTACTGTAGAGACGTTGCATGCAACGTCTCTACACAACTTATTTAGGACTGCTATATCAAAGGAAAAAACATAATTGTACTGGAAAACCAGAATATTTAAAAGAAGGATATCAAATAGAAATTGAACTTAAATCAATTAATCAAAAAAATCCTTTTCTCCGGTTTTTATTATAAAAGAAAAATATCTCACCAGAGAAAACAATATATGAGTCTGATTAAAGTTTTTTTTGAGAGGTCAGAAATCCGATTTTTCTTGTTTTTTTTAATGTTCACATTTCTCATAAAATTATTGTTAGAGTAATATTATGTCTAATCAAAAATATATTTTAGTTAAAGGTTCATCAGGATTAGGTAATCGAATTTTAGCGGCAGCAACATCAATTTTATATGGTCAAATAAGTGACAGAAAAGTTATTATAGATTGGTCAGATGGCAGTTATTCACGGGACAATCTTAATGTTTTTACTATTTATTTTAAAGGAGAGAATTGGGCAAGTTTAAAAGATTTGCCGCTCACAGAATCAATTTATCCTACTCTTTGGAAAGGGAGATTAGACCAATCATTTGGGGGCTTAAAAAATGAACTTAAATTAGAAGGTTATTCTGATATGTCTTGTGATGTTTCTCAATTAGATTATCAAGAAGACCTTTTAGTTTTTTGTGCTTATACCAGTAAAATACAGAACATGAGAGGATTATTTACCAATCAGTTTAGTTATCTTAATAAAATGAATACTCCTCAGATATTGAAAACAATTATTCAGGAAATGTTTCAGTTACAACCTGATATTAGAGAGAGAATAGATCAGTTTAAAAAAGATAATTTTGGGAGTTATAATATTGGAGTTCATATTAGATATTCCGACATGAAAATTCCCTTAGATAAAATTTATCAAAAGGTTAAAAAAGTAACCAATAAACGGAAACAAGCGAAAATATTTTTAGCTACAGATTCACAGCAAATTTTACAGGATTTTCAAAACATTTATGATAATGTAATTGTCACCGAAAAATGGTTTTCTCCCTCTGGTAAAAGACTGCATCAAAATTGGGATGAATGTCCAGATCGGATCGAAAATGGTCGCCAAGCTTTGATAGACTTATATTTACTGTCTGAATGTGATAGTTTAATATTTTCCTCCCAATCTTCCTTTGGTTATGTGGCCTCCTTATTGTCAAATAAGACTCTACTTTATGACTTAGAAAATAAATCTCAAATAGATAAAGTAATGGCTAAAATAAAAAATATTTTGCTAAAATAAATAGATTAATTATGATAATTGTTGGTAAAAACAGGGTGATCAAAAATGATTAAAGTTATCAAAAAAATGTTTCCTGAAAAGTTCATTAGTAGTTATCAATCTACTAGAAATCAATTAAAACAGGAACTTAATGTCAATTATTTGAAAATAAAAAGGCAGTTTGTACGTCCATCTTTTCCTGAACTCCCAGATGGCAAAATTAATCTTCATTTAGGGTGTGGTAAAGTAAATCATCCTGATTTTATCAATATTGATGGAATGCCCGGATCTCACATTCATTATATCCGTAGAATTGATAATTTATCTCCCTTTAAAGATAATAGCGTCGATTTAATTTATGCTTGCCATTGTTTAGAACATTTTTCTCATTTAGCAATAACAGATGTTTTAGGTGAATGGTTTCGCGTTTTAAAAGATGGTGGTATTTTACGTTTATCAGTTCCCGATTTTGATTTATTATTAGATATTTACCAAAATAATAATAAGGATTTAAACTCTATTCTTAGACCTTTAATGGGAGCACAAAATTATCAATATAATTTTCATAAAACAACTTTTAACCAACAAAATTTAGAAAATTTATTAATAAAAACGGGATTTAGTAAAGTTCAACCATGGCAACCAGGTTCAAATGAATTGACCACTTTTGATGATTGGTCTAATAAGACACTTACCATTAAGCAAAAATCTTATCGTATTAGTTTAAATATTGAAGCAATTAAATAAAATATTGAGAAAAGTTGTTAAATATTAAACATTTTCCCAAATCAAAAAGACATAGAGATGTCAAACTTCTTAGTTTTTATTTCGTGAATTGGCCAGGTTTTTTCAGAGATTTAGAAGTTAAATACGAATTAAAAAATGGTAGAAAAGCAAAAAGTCCTTTAATCAAAAAAATGAAAAAATATGTTAAAAATGGGGAAGAAGGAACATCATTTGGTGATAAATTATTAAGGGAAGTATTAGAACTTCCAGCAAATTTTGAGTTAGATTATTTTAGAGAAATAGATACCTTTTATAGAGATGAAATCAGAAAAACTCAAACAAATTAATGGTAAACGATCGCCCTTAAAATTGTAAAATGAGCAAATATTAACTACAATGGTTTACCCATTTTACCAATTTTAGGGCGTTGCATAGTTGCGAGATGATTTGATATTTATTCTCCTCGTGAGGGGGGAAACAGGGGGGCGCTTTTAAGTGAGAGGTCAAACTTCTTAGTTCTTACTTCTTACTTTGGCCAACGGCCGATCGCCTCCCCAACCATGGCCAACTCTTGCATTAATTGATCAAAAGCATCGGGAGTCAAGGATTGGGGACCGTCGGAAAGAGCCTTAGCCGGATTGGGGTGAACCTCAATCATAAGGGAATCTGTCCCCGCAGCGATGGCTGCTTTAGCCATGGCCGGCACATATTCCCATCGACCTGTACCGTGACTGGGATCAATCATGATCGGTAAATGGGTCAAGGTCCGCAAAACGGGAATGACCGATAAATCCAAGGTATTGCGCGCATATTGGCGATCGAATGTTCTAATTCCCCGTTCACATAAAATCACCTGGGGGTTTCCCGCTGCTAAAATGTATTCGGCAGCCATGAGCCATTCCTCAATGGTGGCAGCCATGCCCCGTTTCAACAACACTGGTTTGGATTGAGCGCCTACTTTTTTCAAGAGGGAAAAATTCTGCATATTACGAGCGCCAACTTGCACTACATCTGCAAACTTGGCTACGATGTCTAATTCGGCGGTGTCCATCACCTCAGTAATAATACCTAATCCCGTGGCTTCTCTTGCTGCGGCCAACAATTCTAAGGCACTTTCTCCGTGACCTTGGAAAGCGTAGGGAGAAGTGCGGGGTTTATAAGCACCCCCTCGCAAAAAATGAGCTCCAGCGGCCTTGACTCGACGGGCCGTTTCCACGATCATCTCTTCATTTTCCACCGAACAGGGACCGGCAACCATGGCGATCGCCTGATGTTTTCCAATTACTACATCACCATTGGGGGTGGGAACAACCACATTACTAGATTCACCGTTACGATAGGCCAAACTAGCGCGTTTAAAAGGTTGTTCAACTCGCAAAACTTGTTCAATCCAAGGACTCAATTCCTGAATTTGTTCGGGGTCAAGGTTGACGGTTTTTCCCACCAACCCCATAACCACCTTATATTGACCAACAATTTTTTCCGGTGTTAAACCCCATTCCCGTAACTCTTGATCAAGACGAGCTATTTCTTCGGCGGGTGAGCCAACTTTCATGACAACAATCATGGTTTCCTTCCTTTACTTAAGTAATCAGTGAGGACGAGGTTAACTCGTCCGTATGATTTACTATAGTAGGCAAAAAATATTTTGATGATGGTTATCTTTTTTGCTAAAACCCATTTAAGTTGCCGATTTTTCAAGTTCTAAATAATAGAAAATAATATTTGTAACAGTTTACCTATTACTTATTACCCATTACCTATTACTTATTTTTTAGCATCACGCCAAGCTGATCTCATCCGTCCAAAGTTAAGAGTAAATTCCTCCCAACCCCACCAACTGCCGACTCGATCTTCTTCCCAACTGGTGGAAAGAATGCCATAACTTAAACCGATGACACCTAAACCAAAACATCCCATTGTTAATAGCAGTGGGATCAGCGTTGGTATTTCTAACCAATCTTGGCTAACAATTAGGTAGGAAACGAAAAAAACTCCGACACCTAATCCTGTGGGTAAACCGCTAAATAAAGCCATACGACGTACCATCCGTTTGCTGACCACTTCTGGTATTGATTCTGGTTTCTTTTTAGCTGAGTTAGTTGGGGTTGAAGTCACAGGTTCAGTGGGCGGTTTTTTCGGTGTTTTTTTCTTATTTTGGCGGGGTTCAAAAGGTAAACGGTCTCCTGATGACTGAGAAGGCATATATTTGATTGCTCTTGTTAACGACGAATTCCCAGACGACCAATTAAAGCTTGATAACGTGCCATATCGATGGTTTGAATATAGGATAACAAGCCCTTGCGACGACCGATCATTTTTAATAATCCACGACGAGATGAGTGATCTTTTTTATTGATTTTTAGGTGCTGAGTTAGGTTGTTGATTCTTTCAGTCAGAATCGCTACTTGTAAATCGGGTGATCCGGTGTCGGTTTCGTGGGACTGATATTCGGTGATTAGTTCCTGTTTACGGATTTGAGTAATGGTCATAATTACAATAATTTTAGTTTAATTTTAAGACAGCAATCTCCTATCTTATCATTTATTCGGGCAATCTGCGTATCTTGGGATAAATTACTTTGTTTGTTACAGATTACAACTATTTTGGTTGTGAGTCTCCCCAATAAGCGCTATAGGTCCAGGTTTCGTCATTACCTTCGGTAGTTACAGACCAACGATAAGTCGCTGATTTGGGATTAACGCCCACTTCGATTAGTTTCGCTCCCATGTAGTATTCCATTTGTTTTTTTTTCATGTCTTTCCACCCCGGAGGCCTTCCTTTACTCCAAGATTGAGACATATGTGCTTGTGTGGGTTTTGACATTGTTTGTACCTTTTGTTTAGAAAAAAAATTTTTTATAGCTTAGAATTGTAACTATTTTTAACAGAAAATCCAAGGAAATAAGTTGTTAATTTTTTTCCTTGATCTTAACTTTTTAGCACCTTTTTCTTACTTCATGGCCAGCTTTAATTGGGTATCAATTTTCGTAATGTGTTTACCAAACCAGTCTAATAATTCTTTGTTAACTCTAATTGCTAAACTTGGTGTTATTCCTGTAGTTTTTATTTCTTCATCGAGGGATTTTAAAGTAGCAATAAAGACCCCGTGAGCTTCTTTGTTAACATTTGCAACGGGACATTTATGTCGATGCATGCATGATTCTTCATAACCAAAATGCTCGGCCACATATTTATTTAAGAAGTTTAAAATATTAGTAATTTCTTCTTTTGCTTTATTTTTCATAATGGCATCATACAAAATATTCATTTGCTCAATCAGTTGTTGATGTTGTTGGTCAATTTCAGGGATACCAACTTCTAAATATTTTGACCATATTAAAGGCATAATTTTCTCTCCCTAGATTTTACGATAAATGAACCAATTTATGTGGATATCTAAACAATCAATTCATTAATTATTACTTACCTGTGAATAGTAACATAAATTTTTCTCTTTAAGATATTAAGAAATATAATAATTATGTAACAATTTTAAATATTAAGTTTTGTATTTTCAAATTTAGACAAATTTGAAAATACAAAATTATCTGACTAATTTGAGGAGAGAAAGGGAAATTTTTTCGGTTTTCTCTATTTAAGCAAGATATTTTTAGTTTACCAAAAAGCTGCTTTAGGTAAAGGCAAATTTAGGGCAACTTTTTCCTGATTCTGAGGAGTAAAATCCTCGAGGAAAATATTACGAATAAGTCGAGCAGCTAATTTTTGGGCTAAACCTTCAGCTATTTTTTGTCCCATTTGCTGAGTTTCTGCTCGACTTAAAATTTGTGGTACTAAAGGTAACAATTTTTTCCCTTCAAAACCCTTGGTATTTTGTAAGATTTGCCAAATGTTTTTAATATGTTCTAATGTTTCCGAATTATCGACAAATTCCGTGGGAGTTTTTGCGACTTCTAAACCAATTTGTTGACGAACAGAATTGGAGAGGTTAAACCAAGTTTTTCGACCATATAAATCCACACTTTTCACAATTTCATTGATTAATCTTTCTCGAATAAAAACTCCTCTTTCGGAAAGAATAAAATCGATCGCTTGGTTAACCACTTTCTCAATATTATAATCTTGGGAATCCTTGGCATTTCTGAGTAAATTTTCTAAGCGATTCCAGCGAAAACTATCATCTTTAAAGAGTAAATCTTTGAGGGAATTTCTTAACTCTGGAGATGGATCTGTTAACAATCTTTTTGCCACATAAGGATAAGCTTTACTTAATACTTTAAAATTGGGATCAATTCCGATCGCAATGCCCTCTAATGTTACCATAGAACGAATAATTAAAGCATAATAAGCTGGTACTCGAAAAGGAAATTCATACATCATGGCTGACATTTGATCGGTAATACTTTTAAAGTTTAATTCCGCAACAGAAGCTCCTAAAGCATTACCAAAAACATTAGTTAAAGCGGGAACAATCGGTCTTAAATCCGTATCTTCTTTGAGAAATTCTAACTTAACATAATCAGTAGCTAAAGCTTCAAAATCACGATTAACTAAATGTACAATCGCTTCAATTAAACCATAACGTTGGTAGGGTTTAATATTACTCATCATGCCAAAATCAAGATAAGCTAAACGACCATCTTTCATGGCCAATAAATTACCAGGATGGGGATCTGCGTGGAAAAAACCGTGTTCTAATAACTGTCTTAAAGAACATTCTACTCCTATTTCCACTAGGTGAGTTGCTTTAATTCCCTGTGCTTCCACTGCTTGAATATTAGTTAGTTTAGTGCCATTAATCCACTCCATGGTTAAGACCCTTCTTGCGGTATATTGCCAATAGATTTTCGGAATATAAATCTCCTCCATATAACCGTAAAGTTCGGCAAATTTTTCGGCATTTTCTCCTTCTTGAGCATAATTCATCTCCTCAAAAATTCGGGCAGCAAATTCATCAGTAATTCCCACTAAATCTGAGCGAATTCTCGTAATATTTTTCTGTGCCCAAATGGACAAACTACGCATAATATAAACATCTAAAGTAATGCGTTTTACTAAGTCAGGTCTTTGGACCTTAACTGCGACTTCTTCTCCAGTTTTTAAGCGACCTTGATAGACTTGTCCTAATGATGCAGCTGCGATGGGTTGCGAGGAAAATTCGCTATAAATTTCTCGGGGATGTGTCCCTAATTCTTCTTCGATGAAACGATAAGCTGTTTCATTATCAAAACAGGGAATTTGGTCTTGTAATTGAGTTAATTCTTCTAGATATATTGGTGGAACTAAATCGGGCCGAGTGGATAAAGCTTGTCCAATTTTAATATAAGTTGGTCCTAATTTTGTTAAAATTTCTCTCAGTTGAATCGCCCTTTTTCGCGAACTTTTTGGTGATTTTCCCCTGGTTTTATCCCACCATATTCCTAACACAAAACCAAGTAAAGGAAAGGCGATCATGAATAAACGACCAAGAATTAACCAAGGTCTTTGATGATAATATGTGGTAATTAAATCAGGATCATAACGCCAAGTTTCGGGGAGTAAATCACTAATCGGACCTAAATCTTCCTGATGAGATTTTGGTATCCTGATGGAATGATGTTCAGTTTGAGGCCTTTGTGTTGATTCAACCATGTCTTTTCTAAATTTTAAATTAGCTAATTGTTCATTTGTTAAGTATTGTAACAATTACTAATGAATAATTACCAAGGATTCGCACCTGATCAAATGAAATGATTAGAAATATTTGTTACTTTTACTTTTTACTATTTACTTTTTACTTGATATTATGCTTTGTTGTTTAAGAATTTATAATTTTGCTTTAATTGATTTACTCGAGTTAGATTTTGCCAAGGGATTAAACGTTTTAACGGGAGAAACTGGAGCAGGTAAGTCCATTATTCTGGATGCCATTGATTTAGTTTTAGGTGGAAAAGTTACGTCTAGAATTATTCGTCAGGATAGTCAAAAAGCTTTATTGGAAGCGACTTTTGCCACTGATTTTTATTTAAAAAATTGGTTACGCACCCAAGCACTTGATTTGTTAGATGATGAAACTATTGTTATTAGTAGGGAAATTAGTCTTACTAATGGTAATTTACGCTCTCGTTCTCGGATTAATGGCATTTTAATTAATCGTAACTTATTAGCAGAAATTCGCGAATATTTAGTAGAAATAACTGCTCAAGGGCAAACTGTACAATTGATGATTCCTTCTCGACAGCGGGACTTGTTGGATTTATTCGGCGGTGAAGTTCTATTTCAACAGCGCCAAATTGTGACTAATTACTATGAAAAATGGCAAAATTCCAAGTTAACTTTAGAAAAACGGCTTCAATCGGAGCAACAACGCTTACAACGCTTAGATTTGTTGGAATATCAAATTAAAGAGCTAGAAAATGCTCAATTAAATGACCCGGATGAATTAGAACAATTACAGCAAGATGGCGATCGCCTGGCTCATGTTGGACAATTGCAGCAATTAAGTTACCAAACCTATCAAATTCTCTATCAAAATGACAATGATCAACCAGCCATTAGTGATTTACTCACCGAAGCGGAGCATTTATTGGGAAATATGGTCAATTTTGATGAAAGTTTGCAATCAATTTTAGAAATAGTGCAAAATGCTTCTACACAAGTAATGGAAGCGAGTTATCAAATAAACGGTTATGGGAATAAGCTAGAAGCAGATCCAGAGCGTTTAGAAGAGATACAGGTTAGAATCGGTTTATTAAAGCAGATTTGCCGCAAATATGGACCATCTTTACAGGAAGCGATTAATTATTATCAACAATTACAGGAAGAATTAGCACAATTAACAGATCAAGAACAATCTTTAGAAGACTTAGAAAAAAACTGTTATAATTGCCAAGAAAAATTAAATCAAGTTGCTCAAGAATTAACTCAATTAAGACAGGAAACAGCGAAAAAATTGGAACGACATTTAATAGAAGAATTAAGACCTTTAGCGATGGATAAAGTTATTTTTCAGTGTCGTATTACTCCTACTAATTTTAGTGCTAATGGTGCTGATTTAGTGGAGTTTTATTTTAGTCCCAATCCTGGTGAAAAAGTTCAACCTCTTTCTCAAACAGCTTCTGGTGGGGAAATGAGTCGGTTTTTATTAGCATTAAAAGCTTGTTTTTCCGAAATCAAATTAGGCGAATCTACTTTGATTTTTGATGAAATAGATGCTGGAGTTTCGGGGAAAGTTGCTCAGGCGATCGCTTCAAAATTACACGATTTAAGTAAGAGAAATCAAGTCCTCTGTGTCACCCATCAACCATTGATTGCTGTAATGGCCGATACCCATTTTAGAGTAGAAAAAATTTTAGTCAATGACTCAGATATTAGAACAGTTGTCAGGGTTAAAAGTTTAGATAATCATCAGACTAGACGGGAAGAATTAGCACAATTAACGGGAGGAAATAGTGCCAGTGAGGCGATCGCATTTGCTGATTCAATCTTAATTGAAGCAGCGGCTAAAAGAGGAAAAAAACGCGTAAAATAAAGGGATAATTTGTTACTTATTCTCAAAAAAATAAACAATGAAAAATAAATTTATTTGGCGTAAATCTTGGTTAATAATTGCTAGTTTAGTAAGCATTTTAACCATTAGTTTGAGAGAAATTGGGTTCTTAGAATCAGGAGAATTAAACACTTATGATCAGATGATTCGTTGGCGAAAATCAGAAAAAAAAGACCCGCGAATTTTAATAGTAGAAATCACGGCCGAAGATGTCCAAATTCAAAAACAATGGCCCTTAAGTGACGCTGTAATTAATCAGTTATTGGTCAAATTAAACCAGTATAAACCTAGAGCAATAGGTTTAGATATTTATCGAGATTTACCGGTAAATCCCGGTCATCAAGAGTTTAGTAAATATCTGGCGGAAAATAATAATATTATTCCGGTTTGTAAAGCAAATGATCGTCAAAGTAGGGGTGTTAGTCCACCTCCAAATTTATCAGATGAAAGGGTTGGTTTTGCAGATATTATTGTGGATGCTGGTGGAATAGTTCGCCGGGGTTTGATTTTTATGAAATCGGGCGAAAATTCCCTTTGTCAAACACCATATTCCTTAAGTTTTCAGTTAGCTATTCGTTACTTAGAAAGTTTAAATATTAAACCAGAATTAACTAAAAACCACGAATTAAAACTAGGTCAAGCAATTTTTCCTAAACTAAATATTGATAGTGGTAGTTATCACAATTTAGATTATTTAGGTTATCAAATATTATTAAATTATCGCTCAAAAGATGATCTTACTGATAAAATAACTTTAGCAGATGTGCTTAATAATCGGATTAAACCGAGTCAAATTAAAGATAAATTAGTATTAATTGGAGTTACAGATTCTGCCATTGATGATGCTTTTTATACTCCCTATAGTGCTGCAGAAAAATTTAATCAAAAAATGGCTGGAGTAAAAATTCATGCACACCTTACTAGCCAGATAATTAGTGTAGCATTAGGAGAAAGAAAATTAATTTGGTTTTGGCCGGATTTTGTGGAATTTGGTTGGATTATTAGTTGGAGTTTTGTCGGTGGAATTATTCCCTATTTAATTCGTCAATATTGGTATTTATTAATAACAGAAACTACGGTTTTTTTCATCTTATTTTGTGGTAGTTGGTTAATTTTTTTACAAGGAGCTTGGATACCAATTATTCCTGCAATTTTAGGATTAATTAGTACCAGTGGAATAATGATAGTTTATATGGGGTATCAAGAACAACAAAAAGCACAGGAATTCTCTTTATTAGTCACAGAACAAAATCGGGCTTTATTAGAATTACAACAACTATTACAGCAACAGAATCAAATCACAAAAATAAATACGGAAATAACTACGGAAATAACCACGGAAATAACTACGGAAATAACCACGGAAATAACCACGGAAATAACCACAGAAATTCCTCCCGAAGTAACAGAAGAAACAACGACTTTCATTGAAGAATATCAAGAAAAAACTGCTCAATCTGAGTTATTATATGGTCGTTATCAAATTAGTAAAATTATTGGTCATGGTGGTTTTGGATGTATTTATTTAGCACAAGATATCCAATCTTCTTATTCTCAATGTGTGATCAAACGTCTTCAACCAGCGCGTCAAGATGATATATTTTTAGGAGTAGCTAGAAGATTATTTAAAACAGAAGTAGAAATTTTAAAAAAACTAGGAAACCATCCTCAAATTCCCAAATTATGGACTTATTTTGAGGAAAATGGAGATTTTTATTTAGTCGAAGAATATATACCTGGTAAATTGTTAACTGAAGAATTAAAATTTAAGCCTCAATTAGAACAAAGTAAAGTAATAGATATTCTTAAGGAAATATTACTGATTTTAAAATATATTCATGAAAACTGTGTGATTCATCGTGACTTAAAACCAAGTAATATTATTCGTTCATCTATTAACAATAGTTTAGTTTTAATTGATTTTGGAGCTGTTAAACAAATAAACCCTGATTTTGAAAATACTAATCACATTGACAGGACTGTTTCAATTGGTACAAAAGGTTATACTCCTCCGGAACAATTTTTAGGTCAACCTAACTTTAGTAGTGATATTTACGCATTAGGAATGATTGCCATTGAAGCTTTAACCGGTGTAGCTCCCGAACAACTAAAAGTTAATAGTAAAACTGGCAATGTCTCCTGGCAAAATTTAACGAATGTGGAGCAATCTTTAGCCCTAATTATTGATAAGATGGTAGCCTATAATTTTCCCCAACGTTATCAATCTGCAACTGCTGTTTTAGAGGATTTAGATAAACTTAAAAACCTTAAATAAATCACTTTATAGCATTTTCTGATTAAATAGACTTCTTGCAGAAGTCAGGTAATAGGTAATAGCAGAAATGGTGAAAATTGTTACAAAACTTAACATTTATGATCAGACAAATCCCTAATTAAGCTAAGTTATCGTGTTAGACTAATGCGTCTAAACTAGTGAATGTAACTTATTTTTTCATTCATAAATGCTTGTAAATATCTCAATTTCTCTAATGCTTTAGTTCCTATTTCTGGTGGAATTTCTACTAATTGTAAAACTAAATAAATAATTAAACAACTATAGATTTGTCTGCTAATTCCGTTGGTATTTTTACAGATTAATTTATCTAACTTTAAAGGCATTTTTAAAAATTTCCACAAGCTTTCTATAGCCCATCTTTTACTATGATTTTCTTGATTTATGTGATTTTTATGATTAAGTTATTCGATTAACACATTAATCAATCATCTTAATCAAATGAATCATTTAATCATAGTCCATCTTTTACGATAAATTTCTGCTACTTCTTCATCACTTATTTCTAATTCTGGTAAATTGGTGACTAAATAGTATTCAGTTTTGGATTCTAAATCAGA
>JAABRE010000086.1 GCA_011391125.1 Synechococcales cyanobacterium S06 | reverse complement strand
AGCTTCAAATTCTGACCAAGGTACTAATTTGGCCATTTTTACCCAATCATTGTCAGCTGAAAGGTTGGCTTCAATTTTGAAACCTAATTCCTCTCCTTCCACTACACATTGTTTATTTTTTTTATAAACCATTTTGATTTGAATGTAAGGTTTTTTTCTATTTTAAGGGCCAATCCTAGCATTTTTTGAAAAATTTTTGAACCGTAACTCTTTGATTAGTAAGGCTTTTTATGTGTTTTCAGCAAGCCCTAATTATAATGATTTTTATAAAGTCCTAAAAAAGCGCTAATTAGCTGTCCTTTAATCTTTGCCTTGAATGACAGTTAAGACCCGAAATTACCAGTAAAAGTGGTATCTAGTCATAAGAGTTGATAACTGATAACTGAATAAGAAGGGATGAAAATATATTTCTGATGTCAAGCTACCACCTAAAAGCTGTGTAAAGGTTAACGGCCGTTAACCCCTACTGTTAACTAAACTGAGCTAGAATATTTTTTCAATACTACGGATAATAACTTAATTTAGGTAAGCCTAAAGTTTCATCCCATCCTCTCATCAAATTCAGGCATTGAATTGCTTGACCTGCTTGCCCTTTAATCAAGTTGTCGATCGCCGACATGACAATGACGCGATCGGTACGGCGATCGACTTCAATGCCGATATAGGCCAAATTTGTCCCGCAAGCCCACTTAGTTTGGGGATAAATGCCATTGGGCAAAATCTTGACAAAAGGAGAATTGCGATAAAACGCCTTATAAATGGTAATCAAATCATCGCGAACTAAACCCGGATCTCGCAAAGTTGCATAAACAGTGGCCAAAATCCCCCTAACCATGGGCATTAAATGGGGAGTAAACTGTACTTTAACGTCTTGGCCGGCTAAATCGCTGCAAATTTGCTCAATTTCTGGCGTATGACGATGGCCACCTACGCTATATGCAGAGATGGAATTATCAACTTCCGCCAGTAACATCCCAATTTTACCTTGTCGTCCTCCTCCAGAAGTGCCGGATTTAGCGTCAATAATCGCAGTTTCAGGCAAAATTAACCCCTGTTTCATCAAAGGAGACAAAGCCAACAAACTCGCAGTGGGATAACAGCCCGGACAGCCAATTAATTGGGCATTTTTAATTTTATCTCGGTACAATTCGGGAAGACCATAAACTGCGTTGGCGTTGGTTTCCTGATCTTGGCGTTCGGTTTTATACCAACTTGTGTAGGTATTTAAGTCCTTAAAACGGTAATCAGCGGATAAATCCAAGACTTGGCAACCTTTGGCCAATAAAATTGGCGCAATATCGCAAGCTAAACCGTTGGGCAAACCTAAAAAGACAACCTGACAACGTTGGGCGATCATCTCAGGATCGATGGACTCAATCTTTAAATCAAGACAATGACCCAAATGGGGGTAAAGTTCAGAATAAGCCTTGCCAGCGCTACTATCACCGCCCAAATACGTTAAATCAACATGGGGATGATCCATTAACATTCTGACTAATTGAACACCACCATAACCGGAAGCACCTATAATACCAACTGAGACGCGATCGCTTTCACTCATAACCATAATTTTCCACTAATTTTAGAACTTTGACTGCATTTTAAAATTAACTCATATAATTTGCCATCACCAAAACTCTGTTAAAATCAAAATATCAAGAAAACATTATTATTTTATTAGTTTATTCGTGAATACGCCTCAAGATAATTTATTTACATTTGATTCCATAGACGCTGCTTTAGCTGATATTAAAGCAGGTCGAGCTATTGTAGTTGTTGATGACGAACATCGGGAAAATGAAGGAGATGTCATTTGTGCCGCACAATTTGCCACTCCTGATTTGATTAATTTTATGGCCACGGAAGCGCGTGGCTTGATCTGTTTGTCTATGACGGGTGAAAGACTCGACGAGCTAGATTTACCTTTAATGGTCAGCAATAACACCGATAGCAACCAAACTGCTTTTACCGTCAGCATTGATGCTTCGGTTCAACTTGGTGTGAGTACCGGAATTTCTGCCGATGATCGCGCCCGAACTATTCAAGTGGCGATTAATCCAGCTACAAAAGGAGCAGACCTAAGAAGGCCTGGTCATATTTTTCCTTTACGGGCCAAAAAAGGAGGGGTTTTAAAACGGGCCGGTCATACGGAAGCGGCTGTTGATTTATGCAGGTTGGCTGGATTATATCCGGCCGGAGTAATTTGCGAAATTCAAAATCGCGATGGTTCCATGGCCCGATTACCTCAACTTTGTCAGTATGCCAAAGAACACAACCTGAAATTGATTAGCATTGCAGACTTGATTAGTTATCGCTTAAAACACGATCGCTTTGTCTGGAGGGAAACCATCGCTGAACTTCCCACCCAATTCGGCAATTTTCAAATTTACGCCTACCGTAACAGTCTTGATAACACCGAACACGTGGCCATTGTCAAGGGAAATCCCGAAGAATTTGGCCACGAACCGGTGATGGTGAGAATGCACTCGGAATGTCTCACCGGTGACGCGTTGGGGTCCTTACGCTGTGATTGTCGGATGCAGCTACAAGCCGCCTTGAAAATGATCGAAAATGTTGGTCACGGAGTCGTTGTATATCTGCGTCAAGAAGGACGAGGCATTGGTTTAATTAATAAACTTAAGGCTTACTCCTTACAGGATATGGGTTTAGACACGGTGGAAGCGAATGAGCGACTTGGCTTTCCCGCCGACTTGCGCGATTATGGCATGGGTGCGCAAATGCTCAATGATTTGGGGGTGAAAAAAATTCGCCTGATTACCAATAATCCTCGCAAAATTGCCGGTTTAAAGGGTTACGGTTTGGAAGTGGTGGACCGAGTTCCTTTGCTGATTGAAGCTAATGACTACAATACGATTTACTTGGCAACGAAAGCCAAAAAGTTAGGCCATCTCTTGTTACAAACCTATTTGATTACGGTGGCCTTGACTTGGGACACCCCCATTGAATCTGTCACCGAACGTTATCAAAAGTTAGAAAGTTTGCGCAATTTGGCACAGATTCATCATCTTTTGTTGCAGGAAGAAGCGAGACCCGTGGCGATCGCCGTATTTGGCCGTCCTGATCTAACTTTACATTTAGGTTTTGACCAAGCAAATTTAGCGGATTCCGACTGGTACAAAAATTCAAATCATCCCTATTTACAAGCAATTTGTCACATCTTAAAGGAATTAACTACTTGGGAAAATATCCTGCAAATTGAGTTTATGATTTCCAATGGAGATGATCCCATGACGGGTTTACAGGTTAATTTGAATCGGGAAAAAATCGAGATTTCCTCCTTTATTCCCCAAGATTTTTGCCAACATTTAGAAACACAAAAAATTTATAGTTTAAGCTAGTTTTGCTTGAATTATCGACGTTGATGGGGTGGGCAGTGCATCGGACTACTAATCAAATAATCAAAGTATTAAGAAAGTTATCTTAATACTTTTTTTATGCCATGATTAAGGGGTAGAATTTCTGAAAATTAAACTATGGAAGATAACTCAAAACTTGAACAACAAATTCAAAATGCTTTAGCTGATGGTAAATTATCCCGTCTGGAAAGTGATAGTATTAAAGCTGCTATTTATGCAGATAAAAAGGTAACTCCCGAAGAAGCTAAATTATTTCGACTCCTTCAAGATAAGATTTGGAAAGGTGAAATTCAGATTGATTATGAATAAGTATAATTTAATTAATCGGTTTTATTTTCTTAAATAATGCTTAACTTTTCTGATTTCAAATATCTTGTTGTAATGCTGTTCTAAGTAGGGTGAAATATCCTTCTCTATTTCAGGAAATCGCTCTAAAACTACTTGTTCGGGGTGATATTTTTCTAATATTTGTATTAGTTTTTCTTGGTTTAAATCACCATTGGCCAATCTTTTGCGGGATAATACCGCAATTTCTGGCGGTATTTTTATCTTACTATAATAAGCATACATTGCCACATCTGTAAAGAGCCAATTGGTTTTATTTTTGTGAGCTAAAATGTTATTTACTACCTCAAAATTTGGTTGTGAATTTTTAACAAGTAAATGGTTATTAAATAATGTAACTCCTATTTTTACGGGAGTAAAACAGAGAGAAAATATTAAGCAACCCGTGGTAAATTTGGAGATTTTATCCTGTTTTAGTTTCGCAAAATCAATTTGAAAATACCATTTTTTGCGTTTAAAATAGGGTAATAATTGTTTAACTCCATAAATTGCTAACCAGGTTAAGGGTATGGAAATAAGTAAGTAATGATGATACCAGATGGGTTTATGGTTAAGTAGTAAAATAGTCGCTAAAGTTAACCAAATTAAGGGAATATAGTTAATTAAATTTTCTTTAAAGTCTAGTTTAATCTGTTTAAAACCGATAATTGCTAACAGTAAATAGTCCAAATCTTGCAAATAAAATATTAGAACATCCTTAAAACTATTTTCATAAATAAAAGTAGATTTAAGTTTATTATTAATATGAAATTCAAAAACTTGTTCCAGGGAAAAAAGGTTAGTGAAAATCGTAACCAGAAACACAGTAATAAAACCAATTAACCAAATAGTAATATGCTTAAGTTGCCATTTTTCCGTAATTAACAAAAATAGGAGAATTAGGGGTAATAAAAAGATGGTAAAAAATTTAATTTGTAAAGATAAGGCTAAACTTAAACCAGATATTAAAATTAAATATAACTCCCTTTTTTGCTGATATAAAATAATCGTATAAATTGATAACATTGCCAAGGATAAGGCTGGAATACCAATCATTACCGAAGCACTCAAACGCATAAAATTATAGGATATAACTAATAAAAATGTGCCGATAATCGCTGGAATATTACCCACACAAACTCGTAAAATATTCGCAAAAGACCAAATTAATAGGGTAGTAAAACTAACAAATAATAAACGTACATTAACAATAGAATCTGGTAGAAAATTGCGACATTTGGCCAGAAAAATTGTGAAAAATAGTGGTTGATCATTCCAGAAGTTAACATCAAAATGAAAACCTTGACTATAAAGACTTGCTTTAATCAGTTGTATCCCTTCGTCGGTGTCAAATTGGAACACTCGATCAAGTGGCATGATTACAAGAGCAAGGATAAAAAATAATAGAGGAATGACACAGTTAAAAATCATAAAATGTTTATCTTCTCAAGTTTTTTAAGAAACCGTAATTTATTTAATCAAATAATGCTTAACTTTTTTGCTTTCAAATATTTTATGATAATATTTATCTAAATAGGGCAATATCTGATCATATATTTCAGGAAATTGCTCTAAAACGATTTGTTCGGGGTGATATTTTGCTAGGATTTGTAATAGTTTTTCTTGGTTTAAATCACCGTTAGCTAATCTTTTGCGGGATAAAACTGCGATTTCTGGCGGTATTTTTATCTCACTATAATAAGCATACATTGCCACATCTGTAAATAGGTAATTGGTACTATTTTTGTGAGCTAAAATGTTATTTACGACTGCAAAATGGGGTTGTGAATTGACAATAAATAATTTATTTAACCATAAATTTACACCTATTTTGATTGGTGTAACACAGAGACAAAATATTAAGCAACCGGTGGTAAAGTGGGAGATTTTGTCTTGTTTTAATTTCGCAAAATCAATTTGAAAATACCATTTTTTGCGCTTAAAATATGGTAATAATTGTTTAACTCCATAAGTTGATAACCAAGTTAAGGGAATAGAAATAAGTAAGTAATGATGATACCAGATGGGTTTATGGTTAAGCAGTAAAAGAGTGGCTAAAGTTAACCAAATTAAGGGAATATAGTTAATTAAATTTTCTTTAAAGTCTAGTTTAATATCTTTAAAACCGATAATTGCTAACAGTAAATAGTCGAAATCTTGTAAGTAAAATGTTAACACAGTTTTCCAGCTCTGATCAGACACAAAAGTAGATTTAAGTTTATTACTAATATGAAATTCAAAAACTTGTTCGAGGGAAAAAAGGTTAGTGAAAATCGTAACCAGAAACACAGTAATAAAACCGATTAACCAGATAATAATATTTTTAAGTCTCCCTTTTTCTGTGATTAATAAAAATCCGAAAATTACTGGTAATAAAAAGATGGTAAAAAATTTTATTTGTAAAGATAAAGCTAAACTTAAACCAGATATTAAAACTAAATATAAGTCCCTTTTTTGCTGATATAAAATAATCGTATAAATGGATAACATTGCCAAAGTTAAGCTGGGAAGTCCCATCATTACCGAACCACTTAAACGCAAAAAATTACAGGATATCATTAATAAAAATGTGCCCATAATCGCCGGAATATTGCCGACACAAAAGCGCAAAGTATTAGCAAAAGACCAGATTAAAAGAGTCGCCAAACTAACAAAGAATAAGCGAGCATTTATAATAGAATGAGGCCAAAAATTAAGCCATTTTGACAGCATAATACTTGCTAAAATTGGTTGATCATTCCAAAAATCAGGCTTAAACCCCAAGCTTTGATTATAAATACCGGCTTTGGCTAATTCGATTCCTTCGTCACTATCAAATTGAAAAACTCCCCCTAAAGGCATGAAAAAAAATACAATTGTAAAGAATAATAACGGAATGACACAATTAAAGAGTATAAAGTGGTTAAATAGTCGATTATTCATAATGAATTGAGTAGTAATTGGGGGGTTTCCGGAGACAAAATGTTAAAGAATTTAAAGTTCTGTAACCTTTTGTTTTCTAGTCTGATACCACTAAGGTAAACTAACCCTATAATTGCTCAAAATTGTATAAAACAATTGGGCTAAACTCACTGTTACCAGAAATGGTAACAAGGTCATTATCTGCTAGACCAACAGCAATGTTAGGTTGTTCAGTAAGTCCATTTATTAGAACACGAATTGTAGGAGAATATATCAATGTCTCATAGCGTTAAAATTTACGATACCTGTATTGGTTGCACTCAGTGCGTTCGCGCTTGTCCTTTAGATGTACTAGAAATGGTCCCCTGGGATGGTTGTAAAGCTGGTCAAATCGCATCTTCTCCTCGTACTGAAGATTGTGTAGGTTGTAAGCGCTGTGAAACCGCGTGTCCTACTGATTTCTTAAGTATCAGAGTTTATTTGGGTGCTGAAACTACCCGCAGTATGGGTCTGGCTTATTAAAGCAAACCTTCATTTTAACTGGTAGGGTGCGTCAGATTGTTAAATTATTTGCTTGCTTAATAAATTTAGGTTCTGACGCACCCTACTTTACTCTGGTAAGGTGCGTCAGATTGTCAAATTATTTGCTTACTTAATAAATTTAGGTTCTGACACACCCTACTTTAAGTTGGTTAACATTTTTTGTAAACTACTGCGCCAATGGGGCGGATTTTCGCCTAATATTGCGCTTATTTTGCGGGTTGACAGTACGGAAAATGCTGGTCTTTTAGCGGGAGTAGGATATTCTTCTGTGGTAATTGGTATTACTTTTTTAATTTTCAATGGAAAGCCTAATTTTTCCGCTTCTTCAAATATTGTGACGGCGAAATCATACCAACTACAAACTCCGCTATTTGTGTATTGGTAAATTCCTGCAATTTCGGGAGCTAATTTAGGGAGAATTTGGGCGATCGCCTCCGCTAAATCATAAGTCCAAGTTGGCGAGCCAATTTGGTCAGCAACTACTTTTAATTCTTCGCGATCTTGCCCCAATCTCAGCATAGTTTTAACAAAGTTTCCTTTACCATAAATTCCGTAAACCCAAGCAGTTCTAATGATTATAAACTTGTCACAATTATTTTTTATAGCAGTTTCTCCCGCTAACTTAGTATTACCATAAACTCCTAAAGGTGCGGTTTCATCTGTTTCTAAATATGCCTTATTTTTTGCGCCATTAAATACATAATCTGTCGAAATATGGATTAAAAATGAGTCTAATTTGGCCGCTTCTTCTGCCATAATTTGAGGAGCAATTGCGTTCACTAAATTAGCGATTTCTGGTTCACTTTCCGCTTTATCAACCGCAGTATAAGCTGCACAATTTATAATTACATTCGGTTTATTTTCCTGGATAATTTGGCGAATTTGTTCACTGTTGGTTAAATCTACTTGGGTGCGATCGACTACGATTAATTCCTCATTTTTAGCTTTGAGAATTTGCTCTAATTCCGCACCTAATTGGCCTTGATTTCCGATTAATAAAATGCTCATAAATCTCCTTAATTTTCAAAAGTTACCCTGTTATAAATATCTTGATGGTTAATTTCACAATTGAGGGAAACTAACTTTAAAATGCCCTCTTTTTGTTTAGATTCAGTAAATAACCAATTATTATCAGAAGTCTTACTAAAATGTTCGATATGGACTTGATATTGATCGATTAAAATGTATTCTTGAAACTCAGGAATTGAGCGATAATAATTAAACTTTTCTCCTCGATCTCTATTCCCCGTTGATTTAGAAAGTACCTCAAAGATTATACTAGGATTCATGATAGTATCAGTTCGATTTCCTTCAAAAACTGGCTCACCTTTAATAATCAGAATATCGGGGTAAGTATATTGATTATATTCGGGAATCCAAACACGAAGATCATTAGCAAAAATCTCACAATTTTCATCTTTAATTGCATTATTTAAAGCAATAATTAAATTTATAGTGATCCGATTATGTTTAAGGGAAGCTCCTGTCATTGGTATTATATCTCCGTTGTTGTATTCACTTTTAAACTCAGCTTTTTCCTCCATAATGAGGTATTCTTCCCGTGAATAAATTTTGGGTAAAGTGATAGTTTGCATGACGTTTTTTCCTTAAACTAAATAAACAAATCAGCTTCTTTTAATAATGTACCTGCTTGATCTTTTGCTGAGAGAATGGGATCACCATTTAAAGGCCATTCTATCCCAATTGCAGGGTCATTCCACAGGATACAACGATCGCCTTCTGGGCAATAATAATTAGTAGTTTTATAAAGTAATTCCGCATAATCTGAAACTACCACAAAACCGTGAGCAAAACCGGGGGGAACCCACAATTGGCGTTTATTTTCAGCACTTAAAAAATAGCCGACCCATTGACCAAAAGTCGGGGAACTTTGGCGAATATCGACTGCCACATCAAACAATTCTCCCGCAGCACAACGAACTAATTTACCTTGGGGTTGAATAACTTGATAATGAAGGCCACGGAGCACATTTTGTTTAGATTTTGAGTGATTATCTTGCACAAAATCAAGATTTAAACCCGTTTTTTCAGTAAATAGCTTATGATTGTAACTTTCAAAAAAGAAGCCTCGTTCATCACCAAACACAGTCGGTTCAATGATTAAAACATCTGGAATTGCGGTAGGAATAATTTGCATAATTTGAGTTAAAATGACTTTGGAAATGTTCAAAAATGTATTATAACATTTAATTGTTAATAGTTATGACAAATAAATTAAGTTTGACAGCAATTTTAAAAAAGCCAAATCCCCCCGAAATAGTTAACAATTTATTAACCATTGAAAAGGAGAGTAAAAAAGAGAAAATCAAATATAATTTTGAGCAATTAATAGGTAATTGGCGTTTATATTTTGTCACAGGAACTAAAAAAGTTAGAAAACAAGGAGGAGTAATCTTAGGAGCAGGAAAATATCTGCCAAATTTTACTCAAATTAACATAACTTATAGCCCAGATTTTCGAGTAGAAAATAAAGTTAAATTTGGATTATTAGAATTAACCTTAACTGGACCCGTAAAATTTTTACCAGTCACCAATATTTTGGCCTTTGATTTTACCCAAATTAATGTTAAATTTTGGGGTAAAAATATTTATTCAGGTTACATTAGAAATGGTGAACTAAAAGAGAAAACATTTAACCAAGAAAGTATCAAAAAACAGGCCTTTTTTAATTACTTTTTAATCCAAGATGACTTAATCTCCGCTAGAGGAAAAGGAGGAGGATTAGCAATTTGGATCAAAGATAAGTAGGGTGCGTCAAATTTTTAATCTTAATGATTAAATTTATAAATTTTTGCTCTGACGCACCCTATAATAAACTATAATAATTTAAAAAATTACGGAGATTACTAACATGAAAGCATTAATTTTATCAGGTGGAAAAGGAACAAGATTACGCCCTTTAACCTATAGTGGAGCTAAACAACTTGTGCCAGTGGCGAATAAACCAATACTGTGGTATGGCATCGAAAATATTGTCGAAGCAGGTATTACAGACATAGGAATTATTATTAGTCCAGAAACGGGAGATGAGGTCAGAAATGTTACCGGAGATGGCTCACTTTTTGGCGCAAAAATAACTTATATTCTCCAAAAAGAACCAGCAGGATTAGCACACGCAGTAAAAATTGCACAACCCTTTTTAGGTGATTCACCCTTTATTATGTATCTAGGAGATAACGTAATTGAAGACAGAATAAAAACTTTTTTAAATAAATTTACAACTAATAATTTAGATTCGTTAATTCTGTTAAGAAAAGTCAAAAATCCTAGCTCTTTTGGTGTTGCTAAAGTGGATGAAAATGGGCGTATTTTAGAGTTAATAGAAAAGCCCAAAAATCCCCCTTCAAATTTAGCTTTAGTGGGAGTTTATTTATTTGCGCCAATTATCCATAAAGCCATTGCTCAAATTAACCCCTCTCCTCGAGGTGAGTTAGAAATTACTGACGCAATTCAAAAATTAATTGAACTCAATTATAATGTCCAAGCACAAGAATTAAAAGGATGGTGGTTAGATACAGGTAAAAAAGACGATTTACTGGAAGCAAATCGGATTATTCTTGATACTTATTTAACTCCAGAAATTACAAATATAGAGTTAGATTCCCACTCAAAAATTATGGGTAGAGTTAAAATTGGTCAAGGAACAAAATTAACCAATTGTACCGTTAGAGGACCAGTAATTATCGGTGATAACTGTCATTTAGAAAACTGTTTTATTGGACCTTATAGTAGTATTGGCAATGAAGTCACTTTAATTGACACGGACATTGATCATAGTGTATTATTACAAGGAGCAAAAGTCGTTAATGTTCATCAGCGAATTGTGGATAGTTTAATTGGTAAACGTGCGCAAATTACCCTTGTACCGAGACGACCAAAAGCTTTAAATTTTATGATTGGTGACGATTGTCATATCGAATTAATGTGATTTATCTATTAACAATTAACTACTATTCCAGTGATTTAATTAATAGATTACTGGAATCAATTCAAGGTGGAGAAGACTCGAATTATCAATTTATTATTGTTAATAATTCCCCCGAAGATACGGAAATAAATCAGTTGAAAAAAAGTCTTAATGTACACATTTTAGAAGCAGAAAATAACTTGGGTTTTGGTGGAGGTTGTAACTTAGGTTTAAACTGGATTTATCAGCAAAATCCAACGGCACTTGTTTGGTTAATTAATCCGGATACCTATTTTTTAACTAATTATTTAACCGAAACTCAACAGTTTTTTATTGATTATCCAGATATTTCAATTTTGGGTACAATTATTTACACTCCTGACGCTAAAATTTGGTTTGGAGGTGGTGATTTTATGCCTAAATTTGGCGCAATTATTTGTCGTGAATCTTTGTTTTTATCTGATAATCAAGATTATTTTAATTGTGATTGGGTAAGTGGTTGTAGTATGTTACTTAACCTGAAAAATTTTGCGAATTGTCCTCAATTTGACACTAATTATTTTCTTTATTATGAAGATTTTGATTTTTGTAATCGCTATCGTAATCAAGGTTATAAACTTGCATTTACTAACAAAATATCAGTGATTCACCAACCTTCTTCCATCACCAATCGTAATATAATGAATAAACTTAAATATAGTACCTATAGTTATTTATTGACTCTTAAAAAATATACTAATCCCTTAGTTTTTAGTGTCAGATTATTACGACTTATTACCTACAGTATGGTATTATTACCGGTTAAACCAAGAGCTAGTTTTGGTAAAATAATTGGTATTTTTATGTATTTTTTCAGTCATTTTAAGTGAAATTTAGTCTAATTTATTCATGGTAAAAATTTTAGTTGATGCTACACCCATAAGAGATAAACCTAGTGGTATAGGTATTTATACAATCAATTTAATTCAAGCTTTATCTTCTTTACAAAAACAAGAGAATTTAGCCATCGAAATTTACTATCAACCTTCTTTCAAAAAATGGTTAAAGGGTGATTTTTCTTTACCTGAAATACTAACAGAATTTCTCCCTTGTCAGACGTTACCTTTACCTGTCACCTTGACTAATTTTTTAGGAAAATATGCTCCTTTTTTACTGAATAATTATTTTGATCAATATTTAGATAATCCTAACATTATTCATGGTACAGACCATTTTGTCTATCCTTATAAAAAGGCTTTAAAAATTATGACTATTCATGATTTAAGTTTTATAAAATATCCCGAATATGCTCCTAAAATTGTCAAAAATAACTATAAAAATAGAATAGAAAATTGTTTGAAATGGACAGATTTAATTATTACATTTTCTGAATCGACTAAACAGGATATAAATCAAATTTTTAATTTTCCCGAAACTAAAATATTCATTACTCCTCAAGCAAGTCGTTATGAAAATTTAAAGATTAATCTATCTACAACTACAAATTATAACTTAAATCATCCTTATTTATTATTTGTTAGTACCTTTGAACCTCGCAAAAATATTATTAATATTATTAAAGCTTTTAACCATTTAAAACAAACTAAAAAAATCGACCATAATTTAATTTTAATTGGCCAAAAAGGCTGGCAATATCAACCTATTTTTGAGGCAATTAATAACTCCCAATTTCGTGATAATATCTATCATCTTGGTTATTTATCTGATCAAGAAGTCGCTTTATTTTATCAAAATGCGGAGGTTTTTATTTATCCATCTTATTATGAGGGTTTTGGCCTTCCTGTATTAGAAGCAATGAGTTTAGGAGCTCCTGTAATTACTTCTAATATTTCCTCTCTTCCTGAAGTTGCTGGAGATGCTGCAATATTAATTAATCCCCATAATTATCAAGAATTAGCTGACGCAATTTTACAGGTAATTAAGAATAGTGAATTGCGCAATAATTTAATCGAAAAAGGTAAAAATAGAGCTAAACTATTTTCGTGGGAAAATACAGCCAAACACACAATTAATACTTATAAATATTTACTAAATTAACCATGAATAATTTACTTATTAATTTATCCTTTTTATTAGATCAACCGACTGGTTTAAGTGTTTATGCAACTAATATTTATCCCTATTTAAAACAGCTAAATCCGACTTTATTAGTAAGCAAAAATAACCCCGAATATAATTGTTATCAAATACCGGATAATTTAACCCCTAAACAAGGAAAAAAAGGTCATTTTAACCGCTTAATTTGGACACAGTTTCAATTACCAAAAATTCATCAAGAATTATCAGCAAATTTACTATTTTCTCCCATTCCCGAAATACCAATTTATACAAAATGTAACTCGGTAATTATGGTACATGATTTAATCCCCTTACGTTTTCCTAACTGGAAATCTCCCCTAACTTTATACTTTCGTTATTATTTACCCCATGTTTTAAATCAAGCTACCCATATTATTTGTAATTCTGTTGCAACTGCTCAAGATATTCAGAAATACTTTAATATTTCCGAGTCAAAAATTACTCCTATTTTATTAGGTTATAATCGGGAACATTTCCAACCTTTCAATTTAGAAAATAACGCTCATATTCCGCCCTATTTTTTATATTATGGCCGTCATGATCCTTACAAAAATATAGCTCGTGTTATCCAAGCTTTTGCTACTATTTCTAACCACAAAGATTACCAATTATGGATTGCTGGAAGTGCTGATCCACGCTTCACTCCCCAATTAAAATTATTAACCAAAGAGTTAAATATTATTAATCAAGTAAAGTTTTTAGATTATATTTCCTATCAAGAATTACCCCAAATTATTAACGGAGCAATTGCCGTTGTTTTCCCCAGTCTCTGGGAAGGATTCGGTTTCCCTGTCTTAGAAAGTATGGCCTGTGGAACTCCGGTGATCACCTCCAATATTTCCAGTTTACCTGAAGTTGCAGGAGAAGCAGCAATATTAGTAAATTCCTATAATATTGAAGAAATAAAAGACGCAATGAAAGCGCTAATTACTGACAATAACTTAAGGAAAACATTAAGAAAAAAAAGTTTACAACAAGCAAGTAAATTTAGTTGGGAAAAAACAGGAAAACAGACAGCGGAAATTTTAGCAAAATTTATGTAGGGTGGGCATTTTTTCGGAGAATGATGATAAAAAAAATTAATTAACATCAAAAATGCCCACCTTCCCATAAAATACGAGTTTTTAATTCAAAATTATCATTGATAACAATTAACAATTAATTTTCATTGATAACTGTTAACTGATAACTGAAATTACATTTGAGTTAAGTAATGTTTATAACCCAATTTAGCTAATTTCTCCTGTTTTAATTTAACCATTTCTGATAGTTTTTCCCGATATTCTTGCACCTTGGTTAATAATTCTGGCCGTTGTGACGCAATAATTTGGATGGCTAAAAGTCCAGCATTGGCGGCATTGCCAATGGCCACTGTGGCCACCGGAATCCCTTTGGGCATTTGTACAATTGAGTAAAGCGAATCAATTCCGCTTAAAGTGCTAGTTTTGACAGGTACACCAATTACCGGTAAAGGGGTCAAAGAGGCCGTCATACCGGGTAAATGAGCTGCCCCCCCTGCACCCGCAATAATGACCTTAATTCCGCGTAAATGAGCGGTTTTAGCGTATTCTACCATGCGCTCAGGGGTGCGGTGAGCAGATACGATTTCCACTTCGCACTTAATGCCGAAATCTTCACAAATTGTAATGGCCTCTTTCATAGTAGGTAGATCAGAATCGCTACCCATAATAATGCCAATTTCTACAGTCATATTTTACCGAATTTTAGTTACAATAATCTGTAATTATATCAAGTTAAATTAACTTAATTACCTATATTTTATAGGTTCGTTGTTGCGCTTTAGCCCTAAAGCGCAACAACAAACAAACTTTATAAACAAGCAAAATCATGACAATTATTACGAATGCAAAAATTACCGGTTATCAAAATTTACAGCAAATTACTGTTAATAAAGAGGGACAAATTGCCGATATTGCGGAACAAAAAACAGGAATAAAAGGTGATCTAAATGTTGAAGGAGATGTGATTTCATTAGGGGGAATCGACTTACAAATTAACGGTGGATTAGGGTTGGCTTTTCCAGATTTAGAGCGAAAAGATTTGCCAAAATTACATGAAATTGGGGAGTATTTATGGAGTCAAGGAGTGGATGGTTATTTACCCACTATTGTCACAACTTCCGTCGAAAAAATTAGGCAATCACTCTCAGTAATTCAGCAATTTCTAACAGAAACTCAGGTAAAAAATGAAGCGCAAATTTTAGGAGTACATTTAGAAGGACCTTTTTTAAATTATGAAAAAAGAGGTGCACATCCCGAGGAATATCTATTACCATTAAACCTAAAAAATGTCAAGGCAATTTTAACAGATTACGAAAAATTAACAAAAATTATTACCTTAGCTCCCGAATTAGATGAAACTTGTGAGACAATTTCCTACCTAACTTCCCTCGGAATAACTATTAGTTTAGGACACTCTTTAGCCACTGAAAAACAAGCAGAAAAAGCCTTTAAATTGGGTGCAAAAATGATAACTCACGCCTTTAATGCCATGCCTAATTTACATCACCGTGAAGCAGGTTTATTGGGGGCAGCAATTATAAATCCTCATGTATATTGTGGCTTAATTGCTGATGGAATTCACGTTAATAAAACCATGATTCAAGTATTATTAAAAGCCAGCAATTATGACCAGGGAATATTCCTTGTAAGTGACGCTTTAGCTCCCATGGGATTACCCGATGGAATGTATCCTTGGGATAGTCGAGAAATCGAAGTTAAAAATGGCACAGCAAAGTTAAAAAACGGTACATTATCTGGGACAACTTTACCCTTATTAACAGGAGTACAAAACTTAGTTAATTGGGGAATTTGTAACCCAGAAATTGCCATCAATTTAGCCACAGAATCACCCAGAAAAGCGATAAATTTACCCGGAATAAGTGTCGGAAGACCAGCAAATTTATTAAGATGGACCTATAATAATAGTAACTTAACTTGGCAACGTTTATAAGGAGAACAATTCATGTTAGCAACCGAAATCAAGCCAAAAACTTACACCAAAGAAGAATATTTGGTCTTAGAAGAAAAAGCAGAATTTAGAAACGAATATCACGATGGAGAAATTATAGCTATGACTGGTGGAACTAAGAATCACAATAAAATTGCCCTTTATTTCTGTAGTAATTTCATATTTTCCACAGAAGGAAAAGGCTATGAAATTTATATGAATGATGTTAAATTATGGATACCAGATTGGAAACGTTATCTTTATCCCGATATTATGATCACTGAGGGTAATGCTATAAATGAAAATGAAAATCAAACCATTGTCACCAATCCTAGTATAATTATCGAAGTTTTATCTAATTCCACTAAAGATTATGACAGGGGAGAAAAGTTTAAATATTATCGCTCAATTCCCACCTTAAAAGAATACATTTTAATAGACCAATATGAACCCTATATCGAACATTTTACGAAACAAGCTGAGAATGAATGGTTATTAAAAACTTATCAAGGAGAAACGCAAAATTTAGCTCTATCTTCCTTTGAATTTCAGATAAGTTTTAACGATATTTATAAAGGAATTAACTTTGAAACAAAATAGCAAATCGTAGGGTGCGTTACGCTGTCGCTAACGCACCAGAATAAATCAAATTGGTGCATTTATGATTAAATTGGTGCATTTATGCTTAAATTAGTGCATTTATGCTTAAATTAGTGCATTTATGCTTAAATTGGTGCGTTACGCGCGGAGCTACGCACCCTACTTTATTCTACTTTAGTCGTCCCAAATTGCGGTGGGAATTTCTGGTGTTTTATCTCTTCCCCAATGGAGCGGATAAATTCCTTGAGCAATAAAACGATGAATGGTGGAAAATTCCCAATCTTCAGGAAATAAACATAATTTATGTTTCACCGGATTGTAATGAATATAATCACAATGTTGGGCAAAATCTTGTTCATTTCTAATTAAATGTTCCCAAAAACGACGTTGCCAAAGAGTCCTTTCTTTTCGTTTTTGACGTGATTGAGAAACTTCGAGATTCAAATCTAATTGTTCCCCATAATTTTTGGTAAGATAAGTTTTAATTAATCTTAATCGTACAGAAAAATCGTGATCATTGCGTGGTAATGTCAATAAACAATGAAAATGATCTGGTAATAAAACAAAAGCATCAATAGAAAAAGGATATTTTTCTCTAACATTTTCCATAGCTTCTCTAAGAGCAATTCTGGCAAGTTCAGTACAAAGCCAACCTTGACGCTGATGAGTTACTTGGGTAAAAAAATAACTAGCACCAGCCAAATAAGGTCTTCTATAATTAGACATAATTAGGGCTTGCTGAATAAGTGAATGAAAAAACAAACAGTTTTGATAAATTAATAAATAAAAAATAAGTATAATTTTTATTTATTAATTTTTGTCTTTTATATAAGTATTTATAATCTAAATTGGCAAAAAATCTTTGATCTTGAACAAAACCATGAAAAAGAAGATAATAACCCCTTTTTAACAGGGTGTTAAGATTCATTACTAAAAAAGCAATAGCAATTTCAGTTTCAGCAGTTTCTGATAATTTGGACATGATTTGGTTTAAACCAAATCGACGTTTTCCTTGTCCAAATTTTCCTTCAATTTCATTTCTAATTCTTTCATCTCTTTGAGATTGTTGTTTCATTTCTTTGGTAATATTTTTAGGTGGTCTTCCTAGGGGAGGGCCACTCATTCTGATACCTTTATCTTTACAGAATTTTCGATTGTTTCTATTGCGATAAATTTTGTCCACATGGACGGATTCTGGATAGAATCCTGTTAAGTCTTTATAATTTTCTATTTGGGTTTCTAACCACAAAGCTTCATTAAAATTATCCCAACTTAAATGAGATAATAAAATATAGCCATC
>JAABRE010000085.1 GCA_011391125.1 Synechococcales cyanobacterium S06 | reverse complement strand
TTGATGTCTTTTACCCTGATTTCGACGAAAGTCCTTGACTAATTTAAACTTTTCAATTAAACTGTTTAACATATTTTTGGAAATCAAAAAAATAGTGTTATCTTTTTGATTTTATCAAGAAAAGATCACTATTATATTTTTTTTTACCCCCGAGAATGAAAACACCCTAGTTAATAAGGGTGGCTGAATTTTTTTCAGAGTTTCCACACAGATTTGATGTTTATTATCTGTGGGTGATAAAATAGCAACCAATGGACCAGTATCAACTAATATTTGTCTATTAATTATTCACCAAAACCTTGAAAATAATCTTTATTTGTGCTTAAATCTGAAGGTAAATTATCAGCAGAGCCAATAATTCCTAATTCTTGAGCTAAATCATAACAGCTTTTTTGAGTAGGAAAATCTTGTAAATATTTTTCAATAGCTTCCAAAATAATCTCTTGTTCTGATTTTTCCCTTAGATTTGCTACTTCTTTAATTCGCAGATTTAAAGTTTGATTTACGGGAATTGTTAGAGATGTCAGGTCAGTTTTTACCATCTTTTTAACCCTTTAAATAACCTGATTTGAGTTTAATCTTAAAACTCTTAATAAGTCAAGCAAAATATTATAAAATAATTATAACCTTTTTATTTGACATTTTGCCTCTCTTTCCCCCTCTCCCCTTGGGATGAGGGGGTAGGGGGTGAGGGTTAGATCACATTTAATCGGAAAGTGTTATATAACTATTAACTAATTACTACTATGACTTCAAGTAATGATTCTCTACCCGAATTTATCAACCCTCTCCACCACGATGATTTTTTACCCCCGATTAGTCCTTGGTTGACTTGGGGAGGGAGTTGCTTAGTGGGGACAGTTGCTGTAGCGATCGCCATTTGCGCATTTACCCCGTTACCTGTGACGGTTAAAGGCCAAGGGATTGTCCGACCAACGGGGGAAGTAAAAATTGTTCAAGCGGCCACGGAAGGGATAGTCAAGGCGATCTCCGTTAAGGAAAATGACCCCGTAAAACAGGGTGAAATCATGGCAATTTTAGATAATGGCAGGTTTGCAAGCAAAAAAGAGCAATTACAGGGCAATATGACCCAAAATCGCCGGCAATTAGAGCAGATTTCGGACCAGATCGAGAGCTTAAGGAATCAGGAACAAGCCGAAGCAAATCGGATTAATCGCACGGTAGCAGGAGCAGAAGCGGATTTACGACGTATTGAGACGGAATTTCAGGAAAAAAGGCAAACTACCCAAGCTCAAGTTGAGGAAGCACAAGCCAATTTACAAGGAAATCAGGAAGAATTGAGCAAATTAGTTGCTGATGAACAATCCGCCGAAGCCGTGATTAAGGGTAGTAAATCAAGTTTACAAATTGCCCAAAATCGCTTGACTCGCTATGAAAAATACGTTAGTGAAGGGGTTTTAGCCAAGGATAAAATTGATGAAGCTAAGTTGCAAGTAACTCAAGCTGAACAAAGCTTGCAAGAACGACAGGGAAACTTAGCTTCCCTGCGAAAAACGATGATCAAGCAAGAACAAGCGATTAAAGCGGCACAATCTCGCTTAAATCAGGCGATCGCCTCTAAAAATCCCAGTAATGCGGTCATTTCCATGGCTAAAGAGAAAATTGCCCAAGAAATGGCCACGGGAGCAGGAGCAATTGCTCGTTTAAATCAGGAACTACAGGGTTTAAATCAGCGTAAAACAGAGCTTGTGAGACAAATTGAGGGCGATCGCCACGAAATCGAGCAAATTGAGTTAGAAATGGCAAAAACCGTGATTTCTGCGCCTTCTGAGGGTGTAATTTTAAAGCTAAATTTAAGGAATTTGAGCCAATTTGTCAGAAATGGGGATGAAATTGCGCAAATTGCTCCGATTAACGCTCCTTTAGTCATTAAGGTTCGGGTTTCTAGCCAAGATCGGGGCAAATTACAGCTTGGGCAAAAGGCACAAATGCGAGTTGCGGCCTATAGTTATCCCGATTATGGATTATTAAATGGAAAAGTCATTAGTATTTCTCCTGATGTAATTATTCCCCAGCAAAATAATTCTACGCCGCAAAATCCCTATTATGAAATAACAATTAAACCCGATTTATTGTACTTAAAAAATGAGCCTAAAAATGCCATTAAATCTGGGATGGAAATTACTGCTGATCTGGTTTCAAAAGAGGAAACTGTACTTAAATTTGTCTTAAGAAAAGCCAGATTATTTGTGGATAAATAGAATTTATATTTAACAATTATCTAATGAAAACTAAATTTTAAAATGTTATTCTGCACGTCATTTCAGTTATCAGTTAACAGTTAACAGTAGGGGTTAACGGCCGTTAACCCCTACACAACCTTTAGGGGGTACATCCTTATTAATCCCATTGAAAAGGAGAGGAAACCTGAAACCTTTTTTTCTGGTCAAAAATTAAAAATAATTAACCTAATTACAAAGAGAATTAATTAAAGAACTTTATTCACAAATTACTCTCTTAACTTATTACTTATTACTTATTACTTATTACTTCATTTATGGTAGCCATTGGGGACGAATACCAGTAAAAGGTAACTCCTGTAATTCGGGTTTTTGGGAATTTTCAGGTGTTAAAGATGGGGGAATTACAAACCATAAACGACCACTCATTATGGTTTCACCAGTATTACTAATTAAAACTTTTTCTTTGGTATCAGTTTTTGATAAAATTAATTGGTCAAATAATAAACCCAAACCATCTTTAGCCATAGTAATTTGAGTATCTTGGTAATTAGGTAATACTAATAAGGGCAAAATTTTCTTAGTTTCTAAATTTATTTCGGCCAGATATGGTTGCTCAATATATTTTTCATCTTCGATAACTTCGGTAACTAAACAATAAATTTTGGTACTTTCAGGATTAAATTGACAATCTTTAATTGAGCCCTTAACATCTAATAATTTTTCCTCTAAACCTTGGCTATTAACTAAGTATAAAGAATTGGTATAACGTAATTCTGGATTATCTTTATTAAAGTTTTCCATGGCCGCTAAATTACCATCTTTAGAAAAGGTAATTACTCGACCATAATTCGGCAAAAAATCTAAGGGTTTGGCATCAGTAACAAGGGGTAAAATAGTTAAACCTTCACCCTGTGCCAAAATCACATTTTCACTATCAGGAGTTATTAAAAAATCGCCTCCTTTGGAGTTATCTATGGCCATTAAATTTCCCTCAGTATTAATTAACCATAAACCAAAGTCATCGAGATTTTTATTATTCATTCTTTGAATAACAATATTTTCTCCATTCGGTGCAATCTCAAATTTTAAATTTTGGTAATCTTGGGTATCTAAAATTAGTTTAATTTCTTTGGTTTCTAAATTAATTGTATAAAGTTTTTGCTTTAGTAAATCTATTTCTTTTGATTGGTCAACTGCTAAAAATAGGATTTTATTTCCTTGGGAAAAAGGTTTAAATTCAGTAACAATTAAATTATCAGGTGTCAAAATTATTTTTTTGTCTTTTGTCCAGTTATATAAAACTAATTTGCCCCTTATTTCTTGGTCAATTCCAATATAGACAAAGGCGCGATCTCTGGTGGTAAATTCGCCGACAAAGGGCTTCATTTCTGTTGTTTGATTAAATTTTTCTTTAGCCGCATTTAAGATAACTTTATAGCTATTTCCGTAGGGTGCAGGTGTTAATAATGTATAGGCTACTTTACGACCAGCCCAACTAAATTTACCGGATAAAGGTGGTTCAATTATTAAGTTTTTTTCCACAGTTTCTTGGTCCATTGGTCTGTCAAAAGTGAGAATAAAAGCCTGATCTTCCGCACCGATAACTTTGTTATTCCAGCTAAAATATCTCACTTTTGCACCGGTATGAAATAAACAGTTATTACCACAGGAATTAACTCCCCAAGTGAGGAAAATAATTAAAATTGTGAGGCTAAAAATTAAAGATAAGGCTATTTTATCAATGGTGTGCTTCATTATTTTTTAATATTCGTAAGGATTAGCAGGAGTCGGAATTTTCTTGAGTGATTTTGCTTCTAAAATTAGTTTACGTTTGCCGTTAACTGGGGGTGTAATATCCATATTTTGAGCCGTAATTGTTAGGGTTTCACTAATCATTTTACCTTCAATTTCTAGCCAAGTATCCATAGGATAATTATCGTGAGTTTCCGGTTTTATTTTAACAGGTATTCCCACGGGATAAGCGTCAACTGCACAACAAGTCAGCACAAAACGCGCGATTAAAAAATAATTTTCTGGTAAGTTAGGAGTCTTGACCACAAATCCTGATACTTTGGCTTCCTGACCAATATAGGCATCGGGTTCGGGATACGCATTTAAGGTTCTAATCCATTCCAAGAGCGATCGCTCTTCTGGTTTTTTGTTCATTGCCCATGATTGGGGTTGTATTCTAGTAATCGGTAAAGATTCACTAATTCCCCTTTGTAAAGCAGTATCACTGGCCAATATTTTCGGGGGAATTAATAAGGCTAATACCGCAATTGTGATTAATAAAATACTGCTCCAACCAGGGGGAAATAAGGTGATATGATCGCCATTATTAGCTACATTTTGATTGGTATTTTTTGCTCTTAATAATTCATAAATTTTATAGCCTGAAATTAATAAGAAAATTACGCCTGTAACTGTTACTAACGCAAAATAATTCGGGTGAATTAGTAAATTTAGTTGGCCAGTAAAAGAATATTTTAAGAATAGTATTCCCCAACCGGACAAAGCTAAAATATCTAAAATATTATTGAGTTTTTGTCTTTTAATATTCATCATTTTTATAAAAAATAACTGTGAGAAAGAGCGAAAAGAAAAGTTAATTGAGCGGCCATTATAAAGAAGTAAAAAATGATTTTAGGTTTAAAAATAGACAACATTAAACCAATAGATTTAATATCAATTATCGGACCAAAAACTAAAAATGCTAACAGGGAACTTGTGGTAAAAGTGGAAGCAAAAGAAAGGGCAAAAAATGAGTCCACAGTGGAACAAATCGAAACAATAGCAGCTAAAGCCATCATAACAAGAATTGAGCTAATTGTACCCTGACCAAGACTTAAAATCACTTCTCGGGGTACAAATACTTGAATACTAGCGGCGATCGCACTTCCCATGACTAACATTCCGCCTAATTCCCTCAATTCTTGAACAATATTTTCCAAGAATAATGTTAGTTTAGCCTGTTTAGAAGGTGGTCTAACGGAATCTAACTTCGTAATTTTTCCAGGTTCTTCTAATATAAAACTGCCCGATTGTAACAAAGTAGATGGAGAAGAATTACGGGGTTTATTCCGGGATTTAGAATATTTTAAGATTGTATTTAAACGATTAGCTAAAAAAGGTTGTAATAGGGGTTGTGGTTCTTTTTGCAGACTAAAAAGCGAAGCAATAATAGTAGCAATAGCCAAAGAAAATATAATCCTAAAAACGACAATTTCTGGTTGATCACGAAAAGCGGTCCACGTTGACCAAATAACAATGGGATTAATCGTGGGAGCAGCGATTAAAAAGCCAAATGTTACGGCAGTGGGCACACCTTGCATTAATAAACGTCGCGCGACGGGAATATTTCCACATTCACAAACGGGAAACAAAAAACCGATACAACTGCCCAAAAAAGCGCCTAAAATGGGATTTTGAGGGAATTTTGAGATTAATTGACGTTCATCAATAAACAATAGCATCGCACTGGATAACAACACCCCCAATAAGAGAAAAGGCATTGCTTCCACTAACAAACTAAGGAATAATGTAAAAGCATTGTATAACTGATTCATGGAAATAAGTGTAGCAAAAAATGGACAAATTGGTAAGAAAAAATTGACCAGAAAAAAAGGTTTCAAGCCTCCCCTTTCAAGGGGCTTAATAATGATGTACCCCCCTACCCCCCCTCGCGAGGGGGGAAGTAATAAAAATATTCCTTATTTTAAGCTACCGCCTTTAGGCGGTAGTAACTGTTAACTGTTAACTGTTAACTGATAACTGAAATGACAACTTTTAACTATTAATTATCCCTGGGGATGATCTCCTTTTACTTCCTAATTTAATCCCAATTAAATTCCATTCCTAAATATTCCTCTAATTTGCGATTATGAGGACGACAATAATCAGCAATAAACTGTCGAATTTCCTCACTAATATTCGGATAATAACCCACATTAAGTTTGGGATACTTTTCTAATTGATATTCAGTTAAGCCTAAAAATTGATATACTTCTTGAACCATTTTAGGCGTATTTTCAAAAAAATCTTCACTTTTAAGAATCAAAAATTGTTCTCTCGGAAAATAGTTCATCCATCTTTTTAAATGATAATAATAAAGACAACCCATTAAGTTATATTTTTGATGAACCAGTATCTGCATTATTTTTTCTTCTGATAACTTATCAATCGGTTTTAATTCATCTGCGATAGCTTGTTCTAAAGTTTTTTGATAAACTCCGGTATTAACTTTATGATAATGCCAAGAAATTAATTGTTCCACGGGATTTCTTAATAAAACAATTAATTTTACATCAGGAAATAAATTATAAACTCTTGATTCTGCACCCGTAAAACGCAAATAGGCCGGTGTTGCTTCTCCGGTAATATATTCAGGATTATCGGTAATAGTCGGGAAATGGGACAAATACCATTCTGCACCATAATGATAACCTTGGCTGAAGAAAGCTATTTCTTTGCGATGGGGTAATAAAGCTTGAGGATGAGAGCTAATATATCTGTATAAAGAACTTGTTCCGCCTTTTGCAGTTCCAATAATCAAAAAATCGGGTCCTTGTTCTTTTTGGGATTTCCAGTTAATATTTTTTAATTCAGGATGTATTGTTATAGCCTGTTGATAACAACTATTTTGATAGCAATTAATTGCTTCTTTTAAATTTCCTTTTTCTGTTAAAACATCACCTAAATTTTGCCAAATAATAGCTATTTCAGGCTCTTTTTTTACTAATTCTTGATAAGAATTAATTAATAGGTCTAATTTTTTGTTACTAATGGGAGTATATTGTAAAGCCACATATACTTCCTTCAAATTAGGTTCTAATTCAAGGGTTTTTAGAAAAGCATCGATCGCCTCATCAAACTTTCCTTTAGAGCGTAATAACTTCCCTAATTCAAAATAATTATTAGCTGAAGAATCGGCGTAATTTTCTATGGCTTTTTTGTATAGATTAATTAATCTTTGATCAATATGACCCAAAGTTTTGCTTAATTGAATTGCTCTGGTATAGGATTCAATTGCTTGTTTATATTTCTTTTTTTTAAATAAGATTAAGCCTAATTTTTGATAAGTTTCAACGGCTTCTTTTTTTTGATTTTGCTTAACCAATATCTGCCCTAAAAGATCATAAGCTAAAATATGATTCGGATTTAATTCCGTTGCTTTACGACAAGAAAACATGGCTTTTTCTCTCTCATTTTCTTTGAAAAATTTATTACCGAGCTGATAGTATTCAGCGGCGGTATTTAATTCATTATCGAGAAGAAAAGCTTGATACCAATATTCTGACGCTTCTTTTTCTTGACCAATTTGAGAAAATAAACGAGCTAAATTTCGATAGACTACGGACAATTTTGGATTTAATTTCAAGGCCTCTTGATAATAATTAATAGCCTGTTCAAGCTTTTGTAAATTAACAGATACCGTGCCTAAATTCCCGTATAATTCCGCCGTTTTTCTCCCCTTTTCTTGGGACTTATTTAAAAAACGAAGAGCGCTTAAATAGTCTTTTTCTTCCAAATATTTTCGACCTAATTGTTCATAATAAATCCCCAATTGCTCTCGGAAATCCTGAGCCGATTTTTCTCCAGCATTAAGATTACCTTTCTCTGCGAGATAATCTCCTAAAAGGATATAGTTCTCCATCGACTTTGTTGGCGGATTATTTACTAATAATTTTTCGGCACAAATTATAATTAATTGTTGACAGATATTAATACTTTTTTCCCAGTTTTCACTAACCAGAAATTCGGGGAGTTGTTGACAAAGATTGGCTAATTTTGGCTCTAATATTTGTTCTCTATTTTCAGCTTGAGTCATCTTAGTTTTTTAATAATTAATTGTTGACCTTGATAAATAATTTGGCACTGATTTTCTTTGCTGGCTAAAAAAGAATCAATTACCTGTTGAGGTGTTTCTTCTTCAGATTTATAGGGAGGTTGCCAAGTATAATCATTAAAAATAATTAAACCACCTTTTTTGGTAAGTTGCCAACAAATTTGAGTAATTTCTTTGACTCTTAAGGGTTTTTTTACTTTGTCTTGAATATTAATTAAATCAAATGATTGAGGAGCTAACCCCTTGAGTATTGTAACAGGATAACCTTCTAATTGAGTAACTTTCTCGGTAGCTCCAGTTTTGACAATATTGACCTTAAATAAATCACTAAATTGAGCATCAACACAGGTAAATTTTGCCGTTGCTTCCGTTAAAATATTATCCAATAACCAACAACTTGACATCCCTTCCTGACATCCTAATTCTAAAGCTTGAATCAAGGGTTGATTAACCAAATTTGATAAATATTTTTTAAAGATCTCAATTTTATAATTAAAAAAGTCTTTACTAAATTGATAATTTTTAATTACACAATCTTCCCACCCCCTTAATTTTGAGGCTTGTCGATAACATAAACTAGCTTCTTGAGTTTGCCCTTTTTTTGCTAAAACATTCCCTAATTGAATATAAGTCCAAGGGTGAGCAATTTTAGCACGAAGGAGAGAGCTGCAAAAATTCATTACTTCCTCTAATTGCTCTTTTTCAATCAGAATTTTGGCAAAATTAAAGTAAAATTCCGCTAATTTCGGTTCAAGAAAAGCAGCCTTAATTAAGGAATTAATGGCCTCGGAATAAAATTCTTGTTCCCATAACAATTGACCGATATTATAATGTGCCAAATGTTGTTTTTCGTCTTGGGCCAAAAGTTGTTTATAAATATTAATTGCTTTTTCCCAATCACCTTCTAAAACATAAGTTGTCGCTAAATCGTAATAAGCATTTAATAATTGTGGATTATTTTCAATAGAACGCAGATAGCAAGTAATCGCTCGTTGATTATGCCCTAGTTTTTGAAATTCTTGCCCTAATTTATAATATCCTTCTGGTTTAACTTTTTTAGGTTGTAAAGTTAACACTTGAAATAAACATTCGTTTTCTTGATCTTGATCTCCTAAATGCTGATAAATTTTACTTAAATTAAGATAAATTTCCCCATCTTCTGGCTTAAGTTCCAGTATTTTTTTATAAGTAGCAATGGCATCTTCCCATTTTTCTAAACGGGTATAAAGAATGGCCAAATCTTTATATATTTCCACTAAATTATGATGACTTTCTAATAGTCGAGAATGCCAGATTAATGCATCATTAAACCAGCCCATACTCTGTAAAATATTGCCAACTTTACGACAATTCAGTTCCCATTGAGACCGATTTTCGGTGGGATTTTGCAGAGCTTCTTCGCACTTTTCTAATGCTTTGATCAGATAATTAGACATCATAATTAATTAATTTTCAGGAAATAATAATGTTAATAAAGATTGTAATTGCTCTAATTTAATTAAAATATCATCAGTGAGGGGACTTTCCGACATCAACTCTCTGACTGGATAACATTCAAAACTCTCACCTAATAAATAATAATGTTTTAATTGCAGTTGTTGACTAATAATTAGGTAATCACTTCGGATGTAACGAGGGGCAAAAAATTCGATAATTGTCGTCCCAGGAGTCGAAAATAAAATATTAGTTAATCCCGAACCATGGGGTGCCATAATATATTTAGCATTATTAAACAAGCCAATTTGTTCATCAAAAGATAATTCTTCCAAAAACACCGGCTTAAAACCATATTTACCAACAATTAATTCTAACACTTCCGGCTCATTTAACAGATGACGATGTCGCGATTTTTCCCGACTAATATAAATCCGTTCGGGATATTTTTTCTTGTTAAAAATGTTATTTTTTAAGTAGGTTTCCCGCAGGAAATTAATTGTTCCCGACAAAGGCCAATCTAAATCTCCCGGCCAAGATGGTACAATTAATCTTTGCCCTTGAATATGGGGATGGCGATCGCTTTCAACAATTTTTTCTAAAGGAATACCTAACTTTTGTAAGGTTTCTTTTTGATAGGATTTATCCAAATTATTAACCACAAACCAATCAATTTTCTCTAAATTTAAACCACTACGAATCATCATTCCCAGTCGAGGAATCAGGTCAATTAACCAATGATAATAGACATGGGCGGCTAATGTTGATAAAACTACCACGTTGCCTTCTAAGATTTTCAGAGGTGGCATTTCTTCCTGATTAAAAATAGGATGACTTCTGAGATCATGTTTGTCACAACCGGGTAATTTCCAAGGATAAAAACGAGATAAATCTCCTAATAAATAATGATCGGGAGTTAGAATGGCAATGGCATTACAAATTAACCAATGATTTTTTTGAGGAACAATCCAAGCCCTTCCTTGGGGTATCATGGCAATAAAGGTCTCAGGTTTTTCTAGTTTTAATGGTTTTTGTTGCCCACAAACATAAAGACCTTCTTCGAGCTGAGTTGGTTCAAATAACTCGACCAGTTTTTTCATGCAGCTAAAACAGTTAACCCCAGCACAGGGATGAAGTATTTTGCTTTCAGGAGCTAGTTGGAGATGGCCATGGGATTCGCGGTTTAAGATTTCTTGCCCCCAAGGTATTTCCACGTAGGATTTTAAGCCTTTGGCTTCGAGCCAACCTTTAGTGGTGGGATAAATACCTTGGGGAGGAATGGGGGGATTTTTGGGTCGGAAAGAGGGAGCAATTGATAAACGGTCCGTATCAGAAAGTTTTAATAATTTCTCATAATAATTAATTGCTTGATCAAAGCATTTTTGTTGAGTTAAAGTTTCGGCTAACTGAAACAAAATTTTCGGGTGATCTGGTTCTATGGTTAAGGCTAAATGATAAATTAAAATAGCCGATTCTAAACGTTCTTGTTTCGCCAAAGATTTGCCAAGACGTAAATAAATCTCGATATTTTTCTGATTAAATTGTAGGGCTATTTGGTAATAAGCTTCCGCGGGGAGATAACTACCATATTCAAACAACACATCCGCTCTATATAAATAAGTCTGGTATAAATAAGGACTAATTTCTGACCACTTTTGCTGATTTAACAGTCCTTCAATAAAAGCGGCCAAATTAAGCACTGCTCTTTCTAAAATATCTTCCCCGGAAAGTTTTTTAACTCTTTTAAGCCAAGCTTGGACAAGGATTGGTTTAAGCGCCAATGCTTGAGCTAAATATTGCCAAGCTTGTTCTAATTTTCCTAATCTAATTAAAGCTTTACCACAATCGCTATAGGCACTAATATTATTGGGTTGCAAGCTAATTACTTTCTCAAAATACCGTATTGCTTCGCCATAATTTTGGTTTTTCATCCAGACTAAACCGATATTATAATGGGCGATCGCCAAATTGGGGTCTAATTTAAGGGTACGATAAAAGTAAATCAGAGCTTGAGCCAGGTCATCTTGCTGTAAAAATAAATGACCAATATTATTATAAATTCCTGGCCAAAGAGGATCACATTCTAAACCCTGATAATAATACTTTAAAGCTTCGGCAAATTTTTGTTCTCGTTGCAATAACTCACCTATGTTGTTATAGGCATCTTGGCTATTAATATTATAGGCAATGGCTTTTTCATAATAGGCGATCGCTTCTTTGATTGTGCCTTCAGTTTCGGCAATCAAAGCCAAATAAAAATAAGCTTCAGCATAATCGGGTTTAAGGGCAATGGCCTTCAAATAACATTCCTTAGCTTGGGAATATTGGCGACAATTAAAGTAAGTTCCCCCCAAAAGATAATTAGACTCAGGGGAATGAGATTCCTTAAACAGGGCGGACTGATGATTAGAGAATTGAGCGTGAATTTCCATGACTAAAATCATATCAGGAAAAATTAAATTTTCCCTAAAAATAACCAAGACTTAGAATGAACTAAACCTTGGTTATTTTTGACTTGTCTAACTAAGAAGGATTATCAAACCTAAAGGATTTCAAAATCAGATGTTCCATCGGTAGGATCAACATCAAATACGGTACCAGCACCGAGGTTAGCAATTTCCTGGCCATTAACTTTCAAGCTACCAGAAGCCTGATCATAAGTAACCGTAGAATTAGGCGCAAAACCACCCAACCTGATTTTATCTTCACCAGTGGTAAAGTCAGTGACAGTGTCAGAAGTAGAGCCATCGGTATTTAAGAACTCAAATACATCAGCACCTTCATCACCAGTTAAGGTATCAGCACCAGCACCACCAGAAATGGTGTCATTACCAAAACCACCAGAAATGATGTCATTACCAGTACCTCCATAAAGGGTGTCAGCACCAACACCACCTAAAATGGAGTCATCACCAGCACCACCATAGATTAAGTCATTACCAGCACCACCATAGATGGTGTCATTACCATCTGCGGTAACACCTGGGGTCATACTATCACCATAAATAGTGTCATCACCTTCACCACCGGCGAGCAAATCAGCGCCTTTAAAGCCTTCAATCAGGTCATTACCACTGCCACCATCAATGGTGTCAGCGATAAATCCACCCTTAATGGTGTCATTACCACCACCGGTAATCAGTATGTTTCCAAAAGCACCAGGAGTACCAGTAACTTGAAGATTCTCGGTGGATTCTTCTCTCAAGACCACAAAGGTAGGAGTGTTATTGGAGTCCTTAGTATCCTCTGTGTTCATCTCAGGTTGATTATAGGTGAGTCTTCTAATTGTTTGACCATTTTCTTGTATGGTCCCCTGATCGTTGATAGAACCTTCTATGATAGATGACATCTAAAATCCTCCTTAAGAGATAAAAAAATATTTGTGATTGTTTTTCAGGCAAGTATAACTTAACTGCGCTTAAATTTGGGTAATTATCCACTGAAATAAATTTTGCCATTGTGGCAACATTAGAGGAGAATCTCCATTCCTTCGCTCTTCCCATTGTTGGGAAAACTGAACAAAATTCTCTGACCAATTTACTATAGTTTCCAACGGTAGGTAAGATTTATATTGCCAGGCAAGTTTGAGATACTGCACCATTTCTTCGGGATGATCAGTATAGTATAAATACCAAGCAATCCAGATTAAAGTATCATGGCGCACTTTTCTCTCTAAAAGACGGATATTGACCGGCAAATCTGGTTGAGCAAAGAAATTGTCAAGAACTGCTGACAAAGAGCGGGCTTGGGGTAAACCTTTGTGCATGGCACTGCCGGGGTGTTGACGATAGCCTACGGTTATCTGTCGCAACCAACCAGCCCGACAACCTTTGAGGGCTAAACGTAAAGCCAAATCCGTATCCTCAGCGGGAGGAAAACGAGCATCAAAACCGTCTACAAATTGTAACCAATGACGACGAAACATCATCGCTGAAGGCAAAACAGGTTTCCATTTTAACCAGTTTTCTAAGTTTAACTCAGGGATATATTCCCAAGGTTTAATTTCCTTGAGTAATTGACCCTTAGCATCAACTCGCTGCCAACCACTGTGAACAATTCCCAAATCGGGTTCAGCATCAAATCTGGCCACTTGGGCGGCTAGTTTATTGGGCAAAAAATAATCATCCGCATCTAAAAAAGCAACTAACTCACCCCTCGCTTCACGAATACCGTGATTACGAGCTGCAGCTACTCCTTGATTGAGCTGATCAATATAGCGCAGACGATTTTGATAAGGTTCTAAAACGGTTCTCGTTTCATCGGTTGAGCCATCATCAATGACAAGTAACTCAAAATTGCAATTAGTCTGACTCAAGACACTTTCTATGGCCTGAATAATATAATCTTGGCAATTATAGGTGGGAATGATTACACTAACTCTTGGTGCTATAGAAAGATTAAACATGAACAGACCTACAAAATACATTGGTTACTACCATCGTCAAGAGGATAAGTTCATTTTGAGAAAAAAAGAAATATCGCTCTGGCTAAATTGATTTTATTTTCCCAGAAAAAAACTATTGACGAAAGCTTGTCTATACTGTTAGGTTTTAACAGAGTAAAACTAAAATTGTCAAGAGAAAAGATTGCCAATTTTAATTTTCAAGTTAAAATATCATCTAAACTTAATTCAATTAGTTAAAACATATAAATTAACCAGGATTTGACCATGACAGAAATTTTTGGAACAACAGGCCAGGATAGTTTAGAAATCACTCAAATTGGTAGTATTGCCTTTGGTGGTGCGGCGGCCGATACGATTACAGGTGCAACTAATGCCAACCCTAGTGGTAGTAGAATCTATGGTGGTTCAGGTGCTGACGAAATCTACGTGGAAAACGGCGATACAGTTTTTGCTGGGGCTGGCGATGACACTATCTACAACGATAGTGGAGCAAATAACCGACTATATGCGGGTGCGGGTAATGACAAAATATATGGTAATTCCGGCGACATTTTAGTTGGTGGTGTTGGTGATGACCAATTCTGGTTTGAGCCTGGTGCTTCTGAAACGATCATTCTTGATTTCAATAAAAACAGTGAAACCGAAGCCGATAAAATTGTTTTTGATAGTTTAACTGGTATTGGAAGTTTAGATGACTTAGCGCCCTTAGATATTACAACTAGCCCCGGTGATACCCTGGTTAAACTTGAGGGTGGTACTGTTATCGCTACAGTTAAGGGTGTTACGGACCTGACGGCCGAGGATTTTGTCTTTAATTTTGTTAAAGATAATGCTCCTAGCAATTTTCCCGGTGCTGTGGATTTAGGCACTATTTCTAATGAAACTAAGGAACAACCCGGCTCTTTCAGCACTGAAGACCTCGCTGATATGTATAAATTCAACCTCGCTGCTCGTAGCGATGTTACCATTGACTTGAGCGGGATGTCCCCCTCTAGCAATGGAGATGTCTTCTTAATTAAAGATAGCGATGGCAATGGTAATTTTGATCCGAGCAAAGACGAATTTTTCGGTAGTTCCCAAAATTCAAATAATGCCGACGAACAAATTGTCAGTCCTGCTTTGGCCACCGGTGAATACTATGTTTTAGTCACCCAGGTAGAAGGCTTAACTAATTATAATCTCAGTGTTCAAGCCGCTGAAATTCCTTTAGTTGAAGATAATGCTGGTAGTGATTTCCTCCAGGCCGCACCTTTAGGTGAACTCACTAGCAATATCACTCAAGCTGGTTCGGTTAGTAGTAACGACCTTACCGATGTCTTTTCCTTTACCACAGCGCCTAATACTACCGTAAACCTTACACTGAGCGGTCTGGATGCGACTAATTATGCTGATGTGTTCTTGGTTAAAGATAATGGCGATGATGCCTTTGATCCCAATACGGATACCATTATCGGTTTTTCTCAAAATGATGACGGTAGTGATCAAGCCATTGACAACGCACTCTTATTAGACGGTGGTGAATACTACGTGGTCGTGACTCAGGTTATGGGCGCAATGAACTATTCTTTGACTTTAGATGTTGCCTAGTCAAAAGCAAAAATCGGGAACTTTATTCTCGTTCCCATTCTTTAATTTTTCGGTCAACGGCATATTTAAAGTCCATTTTTAGTAATAAAATTTGTGCGTTTAAATTGTCGCTGGTTCCGTAAATAAACTCATCATTAAAGCTTGGTTTTCCCAACTTTAATTGATGGGTTTTTTGATCTTTTAAGGTGATCGTGATGGTGGCAAAAGGTGGGTTTAATCCATACAATTCTTGTTGCTCCGGTGTGATGGTAAAAGTGCGATCGCTTTCTCCATTTACTAACAGGTTTAATAAGTAGGAGATAACGGCATCACTGGCAATTTTTTCCTGTGGTTTTTTCATTTGCCAAGGTTTTAATGGGTCGGCGGTTTTTTCAAAAAGTAATATTTCGTCCTGTTTTTCTATTTTTAAACTGGTAATTTCCGCCTCTTTAAAGTTAAATATTTTTTGCTTATTAGTTTGATTTGCTTCTTTTTTTATTTCAGTTTTCGTTTCTAAAATATAAACAATGCCGCCTAAAGTTAAGGCAATTAAGATTAAAATTAGGGTGGTTTTTGGTAGTTTCATCACAGTTCTAAAAATTAAATTATAAATTAAATTAGTTATTAATTATCAATTATAAATTAATAACTATCAACTATCAACTGTCAACTATCAACTATCAACTGTCAACTATCAACTATCAACTGTCAACTGTCAACTATCAACTGTCAACTGTCAACTATCAACTGTCAACTATCAACTGTCAACTGTCAACTATCAACTGTCAACTATCAACTGTCAACTATCAACTGTCAACTATCAACTATCAACTATCAACTGTCAACTATAGTAATTCCAAATAAAAATTAAACAAAAGTTTTTAGTTTGTTGTTGGACTTTAGTCCTAAGAAGCGCTAAAGCGCAACAACGAACCTATTTTTCTACTGTTCTTATCTTAATTGGAATTACTATATCAGTTAACAGTTAACAGTTATAGCATTTTTACTTGCTATTTTGCTTCTTTTTTCCCCCCCTCTCCCTTTGGGATGAGGGGGGTTGGGGGGTGAGGGTATATATAGTAATTCCAAATAAAAATTAAACAAAAGTTTTTAGTTTGTTGTTGGACTTTAGTCCTAAGAAGCGCTAAAGCGCAACAACGAACCTATTTTTCAACTGTTTTAATCTTAATTGGAATCACTATAAGTGAATCTGTCACAGAAAACGTGTTAATTCGCGCTGAAAATGCTGTTTCTCAAGGAGCAGAAGTTGAGATTATTCGTTATGTTGCTTAAGATGAATATTTTATTTCTAAATTAGTGGGATATTCGGTACTAGATTGATAAGAAATTTCTTGTTTTGACAGAGAATTTGATTTAGGTTCTAATATTAGTAACCATTCTAATTTTCCCAGATCTCCTAACTGAATTTCTGGGTTAGTTCTTAATAAACGAACCTTAATTCTTTCATCACGAGTTACAGGTAATTGTTCGATAACTTTTAGTTTGGTTTTCATCTCTTTTAAATTGATAATTTCCAAACGATAATGATAGGTAATTCGACGATAATTACCAATTAATTCCACTTCTCTACCCGCTAAAGTACGAGTAATTTTAATTCCCTCATCAATACCTAAATTAACTTTAAAAGACTCTCCAGGAGCGATATTTTCTAATTGAGTTTTACCAATAAAGGTATTATCACGGAAAATATTAGCTTGACCCTGTAATAAAGTTACTCCATTTTGGGGGTTAATTGTGTTAGCTTCTAAGTAAGCAAAACAGTCAATTCTTGGTACTGTAATATGCTGCGTTTGACAGTCATAATCAGTATTAAAAATGGTTACTTTATGGGATTGATCATCACTGGGAATTGTGTATTTTCTCGCTAAATTAAAGGTAACAATTCCACCAATTTGAGTCGTTTCTGCTACCACTTGTTCAGCTTCAATATTTTTGACTTCTTCAATAATGGCGGATGAGTCTTCTTCTTCAAAACATTCTCCAAAGTCGAAACCATCATCACTAGTTCCGGTGTTTTCATAAATATGATGACCAACACCACGACCTGCAAAATTGGGGTCATGTCCTGAGATGAATAATGGTGTTAATTTTGCGGGTAATTTTCCTTGGGTTGGCTTGGCCGTCGACAAGGTTAAATCAATATTGCTCCAATCTTCACCCGTTTTTTGTTTCACCTCTGCTAAATAAGTTAAATTAAGGCGATCTCCTTTAGTATTGCTTCTTAGATCATATAAAGGATTCCAACTAGCATTATTAATTAAATAGGAAATTTCTAACTCAAAATTACCCGCATTTTCTGGTTCAATTCCGATGATAAGACGATAACTACTATATTGAGGACGATAATTGGTATTTTGTATTTGATTAAGACGTTTTTTTAAGACCAATAACTGACGATTAAGAGTTATTTTTGACCGTTCATAATTAGCAATTTCCGCCGCATAATTTTGGTCCTGATTACCAATAAATCCGAGTAAATTACTAATTTCTTCTAAATTAATTTGTTTAGGAGGATTAAAACCTGAAAAACGTTCCAGATATTTTTTCCCTAAATCTTGGACAAAATTACGCTGCAAATTAACACTTTCTGAATGATCATTAATCTGATGTTCTTGTCTTTCTAAAATTTCAATTTCCTGATTTAATTCGGCTATCTTTTCCTCTATGGGTTCAGTGGAAAAAACCTTTTCTGTTTGTAACCCTAAAATTCAGAAATGGTGAAAGGTAAAAAAAAGAAGTGAAAATTGGGGTAATTTTAATGATAAAATAGCAAAAGAACTTTAGTAAATATTCTTTTGCCATGTTTAC
>JAABRE010000084.1 GCA_011391125.1 Synechococcales cyanobacterium S06 | reverse complement strand
ACTGGTTTAGACGCATTAGTCTAACACGATAATTTTGCTTAATTAGGGATTTGTCTGATCATAAATGTTAAGTTTTGTAACAATTTTCACCATTTCTGCCTAAAATTCTTACTGGTATGTTTCCTGATCCTCTACTTCTTATGGAATCAATTTCTAAATTTAAGGGTAAATTTTCAATAATTAATTCCCTTTCTTCCCCCCGTTAATTCAAGTTCAGTTTTTCTCGTTACTAAAGCTTGATTAGTATAAATGGTAACAGCTTTAATTTCAGTATTAACTATTTTTTGGACACAATTTTCAGGAGAATTCATTTTTTTAGCTCCTTGACAATAATATAGATTTTCGACTCTTTGATCTCCATAATAATTGACCCGCACAGATTAATAACTATTTACTTAATAAATCTATACAATATTTTTCTTAATCGGAAATCTGACTTCTAATTAAGCAAACTTGCCTAAATTTTCTCGTAACCATTGAGCATCTTTTTTGCGATTAGTTTGTATTTCTAATAACCTGATTCCTTGGTCTGGTAAATTGCTAATTAAATCGGTGAAATGTTGCCAATTTTCAATTAGTTTATATTCTATATCATAGATAGCACAAAGTTTTTCAAAGTCGATATTTTGAGGAGTGGCAAAATAGTCCTCAAAGTTATTACCAAAATCGGCGATCGGTAACATTTCAAAGATTCCTCCCCCGTTATTATTGACTAAAATAATTGTTAAATGACCGCTAAATTTTGGCTTAATTAAAAATCCATTGGTGTCATGTAATAATGCTAAATCTCCAGTTAACATGACACTACTTTGGTTATTATATGCTATTCCTAAAGCTGTGGATAATGTACCTTCAATTCCGTTAGCTCCTCGACTAAAATAGGGCATTATTTTTCGGTTATTTGGTTGCCAAAAATATTCCAGATACCGAATTGGCATACTATTTGCAATGAATAAGGGGGTTTTTTCGGGTAAGTATTGGGATAATAACCATGGTATTTTTGCTTCAAATATTTCTTGGTTATCCGAGAATTTTTGGTTAACTTTTTCCCTTGCTTTTTTGTCGATTGTTAGCCAATCTTGGACATAATTACTGTTAAGATTGTCCCCTTTTTCTGGCAGTTGTTGACTAATGTTTTCGATGGTAGTTCTTAAATGTAAACTTTGACCATGTAAGGGATCAAAATTATCAGCAACGGGGTCAATAATCCATCTTTGAGGGTTTATTTTGCTTAACCATTCTCTTAATATTTTGCTGGTGGGAAGTTCACCGATTTGAATGACTATTTTCGCTGCTAATTGTTCGGCTATTTCCTGATTTCTGAGAATTAAATCATAATTAGTAATTAAATTATCATTTAAACTCGCATAATTCCTCAATGGTGACAAAGCTTCCCCTAAAACTGGATAATTGAAATGATTGGAAACTTTGGCGATCGCCCTCGAATATTGCTCCGGATTTTCAGAATTACATAAACCGGCAATAATTAAACCTTTTTGTTCCAGTTTCCAGACATTTAAAGGAACTTCTATCAGATTATTTAAAACTGGTTTAAGGGGTTTTATATTATTAAAAAATAACTGACTTTTAAAAGTATCTTTTAAAGAAAGTATATTATTATCAATAATTGGGGCTAAAGGTTCACGAAATGGTAGATTAATATGCACAATTCCCTTACTAGGAAATAAACACCTTTCCCAAGCATAAATAAGGTTTTGACGAAGATAATTTAAAATTTCTTCCTCATAAGTTGGCAGTGCTAAATTGATAAAATAATTCGGATAATTGCCATATAAATTTACCTGATTTATGGTTTGTCCTGCGTGACAATTTCCTAATTCTGGCGGACGATCTGCGGTTAAAATTAATAAAGGTACACCGCTATATTTCGCCTCAATTACTGCTGAATAAAAGTTAGCTCCAGCTGTTCCTGAAGTACATAACAACACCACTGGAAAACCTAATTTTTTCGCCATTCCTAGGGCAAAAAAAGAGGCCGAACGTTCATCTAAAACGGGAATAGTAGTAATCTGAGGATGGTTGGCGAAAGCAATGGTTAAAGGACTTGATCGCGAACCCGGACAGATAATAGCATGGGTTAAACCCAGTCTGTGTAAGGTTTCCACGAGAATTGATGACCACAGCGTGTTAATGTTACGAAAATCAAGCATAGTTCTGGTTTTTTGTTACATTGGATACAGTTTAAAAGCACTTTGTGTGCATTGCTATAAAAACTTGAGTAAGGATTGCAATTTTAGTTGTATTTCGGCAAATTCCTGATCAGGACTAGAACCAGCGACAATACCCGCTCCAGCATATAACCTAGCCTTATTTTCTCGGATTAAAGCTGACCTAATGCCGACGATAAATTCACTATTGCCATTGTAGTCAATCCAGCCTAAAGGAGCAGCATAGAGTGAGCGATCAAACTTTTCAAAACGGCGAATTTGTTGAAAAGCTAATTCAGTGGGGAGTCCGGCAACAGCGGGGGTAGGATGAAGTAAATTAACGATATCCAAAGGATTAACATTTTTGGGTAATTGTGCATAAATGGGAGTCCATAAATGTTGGATATTAGACAATTGTAAGAGTTGTAAAGCAGCTTTTTGAGGTTTAAGGCCAAGACTAGCCAGACGTTCAATAATAAACTCACTAACGACCTGATGTTCCCTTCTTTCTTTGCCACTTTTTAACAGTTGTTTAGCTAAATATTTATCTTCAGTGGGATTTTTTCCCCGGGGAGCAGAACCAGCTAAAGCATCAGTAACTAATTGTCTTTTTTTTATACTAATTAAACGTTCAGGACTCGCTCCTATAAAGTAACTACCGTGGCCATTACAAGTAGAAAAGATATAACAATCGGGATGTTTTTTGCGTAGATTTTGCAAAGATTCGATTAAAGAAAAGTTTTTTGGGAGGTTTACATCAATTGCATGAGCTAAAACAATTTTTCTTAATCGTTGAGTTGCGATAAATTTAAGTACAGAAGAAACTGCATCTTTAAATTCTTGACTGGATTTAAAGTTGTATTTTAAGGGTTGATGGTGCTTAACATTAATTAAACTTCGACTAGACCAATTAATATTATTTAACTCCTGTTTCAGATTTTCTACCAATAATTGAATACAAGTATTTTTTTCAATTAAAATATTAGTGAATAAAACCGACTGATTATTATTGCGGATAACTTGAAAACGAGGTAAGAAAATAGTTGCACTGGGAAATTCACCCAAATTTGGAGTTTCTTGGGGGAAAAAAGTAAAAGTCGAAAAAAAATAAGGATTAATATTCGATAAGTTCACATTACCGGCTCGAATAATTTTTTTCAAACAAGAATGAATAAATTTTTTCCCCTCCAAAAAGCGATCGCTTCCTGAGATAGTTAGAGACTGAGTCGCTCCAAATGCGGCCATGGCTTCTTGATTATTCGGATTTTCCCAATAAAAATGGAATTGGTCCGGAGTCAGCCAAGATTGTAAAACCGCCAAAGGATCGATGATCTCAATCTGTTGAGAAAAACTTACGATTTTTTGTTCATGTTCGGATGAGAGATTTTCCTGACAATGGACAAGAAAGGAATAAAGTTCCTTTTCATCTTCAAATAGATTCGGATGACAAGAGATAACTGGCATGAAAGCAGACAAGGTAAAGTTATTTATAATAGGTAAAGTTGAAACCGATCTTAATAATATCTGTTATGAGTAGATACCACTTTTACTGGTAATCTCCGGTATTAACTGTCATTCAACGCTTAACATAAAGTAAAGCTAATCGCACGATAATTGACAATTGTTATAAAAACTATAGTAGCGAAGCTAGGCCGAACTACTATAGTTTTTAATCTCCGTAAAAACGGGTAATGCGATGCCCCGTCAAAGTTAATTGAGCTTGTTAGTTCAAGAACACTGCCGTCTAGTCGGACTTACTTAATTCAAGAAGCTAGAGCTAGGAGCTGGCGTTCAATAGTAGGTAGCATGACTCAACTAACGTAGTAATCGCAAGATTACTAAGACTGCAACTACTCTTATTTTACAGTTATTACCGGAAAATACTAGATTTGCGAGTAGTGTTTATCTAGTCTTAACTCAATGGGATTAAAAGAATAAAATTAAAAAAAATGACAAGCAATACAATAAAGTCCCCCAATAAACTATGGTTAGCAGCAATCAAGTTGCCGATGTACAGTGTAGCTATTATGCCTATTATTATAGGCACTGCGGTGGCCTTTGCCCAAACTCATATTTTTCAAGGAGAAATATTTTTTACTTTCCTCACTGCAGCAATTTTAATTCTAGCGTGGGAAAACTTGGCCAATGACGTTTTTGACTCCGAGACGGGAATTGACCAAAATAAGTCGCATTCTCTGGTGAATCTGACGCAAAATAAAAGCCTCGTCTTCTGGTTTGGAAACTTGTTTTTAGCGGTGGGAATTCTCGAAATTTTCTTAATTTCTTGGTGGCAAAAAGATTTTACTGTCTTGGCTTTAATTTTGATGGCCTGTTTTCTTGGTTATACTTACCAAGGACCTCCTTTTCGATTAGGTTATCACGGATTAGGTGAAATCCTTTGTTTTATTGCCTTTGGACCTCTGGCCATTACTGCTGTTTATTATTCCCAAACCCAAACTTTTTCTTTGATTAGTTTAGCCACGTCGCTAATTATTGGGATTACTACTTCAATTGTGTTATTCTGCTCACATTTTCACCAAGTCGAAGATGATTTAGCTGCTGGAAAGCAATCGCCCATCGTACGTTTAGGCACAGAAAAAGGAGCTCAAGTGTTAACCTGGTCAACCATCAGTATTTTCCCTCTCACTGCCCTATTTATTCTGTTAGGATATTTTCCCCTCTCAACCCTGATTATTTTAGCGAGTCTTCCTTGGGCTTATCAATTAGCCCATTTTGTGCAAAAATACCATCATCAGCCCGAAAATGTGAGTAATTCTAAATTTTTAGCCATTAACTTCCATTTTACGAGCTCAATCTTACTAAGTTTCGGCTTTATCTTACCTAACCTTTTTTAAAAACCATCATGATGATTGCCATAACCGCCCTCAAAGGAGGAGTCGGAAAAACCACCACCGCCATTCATATTGCAGCTTATTTACAAACCCTCGCGCCCACTTTGTTAATCGACGCCGATCGCAATCGGTCAGCCCTAGTCTGGTCAAAAGAAGAGAAATTACCCTTCATGGTGGCCTCCCAAGCTGGTTCTCACGGACTAATCAAACGCTTTGAACACATAGTTCTTGACGTCACCGCTCGCCCTGAAAATGACGAACTTAAAGAAATCGCCGAGAGTTACGACCTCGTCATTTTACCCACCACCCCCAACCACCTCGACCTCGACGCAACCCTGAAAGCGGTTGACATTTTACGACCATTAAACGCCAATTTTAAGGTCCTCTTAACCCAAGTTGATCCTCGAACCATTAACGGTAGAGAAGCAAAAAAGTTCTTAAAGGAGCATAATTTACCCAAATTTAAAACAGAAATTATTAAATTAGTTGCCTTTGAAAGAGCACCGCAAAAAGGAGTCATCATTAAAGATTATCCCGATCAACGAGCTAAATATGCTTGGCAACAATATCTAACAGTCGGCCAAGAAATAACCAATAATTGGACAATTAATAATTAATAATTAACAAGATGACCAAAAACAAAAGGTTTCAGGTTTCCTCCCCCCCTCAGTTATCAGTGAACAGTGAACAGATTATTAATAACTGATAACTGATAACTGATAACTGATAGATAACTGATAACTGATAACTGATAACTGATAACTGAAATGACAGAAATACCCAAGTTAGAAAACCTAGAATATTTACCTTACTTAAATCAAGAAGGAATAATCGATCCCGAATTTGAACGCCAAATTGGCGTTTATGCCGTCTTTGATCAAGAAAAAACCTTACAATTTATCGGCTATTCCCGAGATATTTATCTCAGTTTAAAACAGCACTTAATCAGAAAACCAGAACAATGTTACTGGTTAAAAATCGAAACCATCACCAAACCAAGTCGCAGCATTTTAGCAGAAATTCGGCAAACTTGGTTAACAGAAAATGGTAATCTATCCATGGATGAAACAGCTTGGAATGATCCCATTGATGCTAAATTAACTATGACAAAAGAAGACCAAGAACAATATCATAAACTCGACGAATTAGGACAGATAAAACTTTTGAAAAAAATTGCCCGAATCACAGAGACTGAAATAAACCAAAAATTAGAGACTAGGGGAGTCAAAATGGAAATCCGTTTTAACCCCAAACTAAAAGAAAAAGGCTTATTAGACCTAAAATAAAAGAGTCCTTTTTTCTGATTAAATTTCGCTATCAGCTTTTCTCTATAAGCTTTTAGCATTTCACTTTTAATCTTTTTGGCTGTAATAACTGGTTTTTTCTCTTATTATAATTAGGAAAAATCTTTTTCCCCAATTACTAACAATTTAGCTACTCTTTCTGCTCTTTTTTTCCGCTTCTCCGTACAGCTTATGTATAAACTTATACCAAATTTTTGCCTTTAATCGTTTTTCTTACCACATAATCGGTATTTTGTCAAGAGCGATTTATCAAGATTCCCTGACAAAATAATGAAATGATCAATTTGGCATTGTAACTTTAAATACTCAGTATAATGAAAAATCGGGTTTTTTTGAGGTTTTTTGCAATTTTGAAAAGATGAACCCCTTGTATATTTTAAGTGTACCATAAAAAAATTTTTTTTCTATACTATTAGCAATTAATCTTTTTTCTATTATTATTAGCTTGTTTTATTACCTTATTTACTAATATTTTAGAGAAGTTTGGTTTTTTTTTTCACGCAAAGTCGCAAAGGCGCTAAGGGGGTTATTTGTTGGTTTACTAGGTTTATGCGACAAAAGAATCAAGCTCAGTGCGACTAAAATAAAGATTAAAGAATTATTATAGATGGTAAGGTGACGAGAAATCACGCTTTTAGGAAGGATAACTAAACTACATTTAATTTCTATGAAAACCCAATTATTAAATAATCGTTATGAAGTCTTACATACCATTGGTAGAGGTGGTTTTGGCGAGACTTTTTTGGCTATTGATACCCATATGCCTTCGGCCCGAAAATGTGTTATTAAGCAGTTGAAACCACTAATTCCACAACCCGGCAGCGAAGATTGGCTAAAGGATCGTTTTCAACGAGAAGCTGCAATTTTGGAGGATTTGGGGGAACTTCAGAGTCAAATTCCCCGACTTTTTGCCTATTTTGCGGAGGGTAATAATTTTTACTTGGTTCAAGAATGGATTCAGGGAATGAATTTACAGCAGTTGTTCCAAAAGGAAGGCATTTTTTCTGAGGGGAAAGTTAAGACGATTTTGCTCAGTTTATTGCCTGTCTTGGGTTATGTCCACAGTAAAAGGATTGTTCACCGCGATATTAAACCGGAAAATATTATCCTTCGTCATACGGATGATTTGCCGGTTTTAATTGATTTTGGCGCAGTAAAAGAAGCTTTGGCCACTGTGGTTCATTCTAATGTTAATAGTCCTTTTTCCATTGGTATTGGTACTCCTGGTTATATGCCTTCGGAACAAGCAGCGGGAAGACCGATTTATTCCAGTGATTTGTACAGTTTGGGTTTAACGGCTTTATATTTGTTAACGGGTAAATCTCCCCAAGATTTGGAAACTGATCCTAAAACTGGAGAATTTGTTTTTCCTTTTGCCCTCAAAAATATCGACCCCAATTTAGTGGCCACGATTCGTAAATCCATTCGTTTTCATCCTCGCGATCGCTTTTCCACGGCCGAAGAAATGTTACAGGCTTTAAATTTTAACTCGGTGGTTAAAACTCTGGTCATGTCTCCTTCTTCTCCCAGTAGAAACATTACCGAATTTGAGACTAAACCGGTTATTAGCCCGACTTATTCTCCACCAGAACCAGAACAAAAATCTAATTGGTGGTTACCTATTTTGTTAGTTTTAGGAGTAGTCGGAGGTTCATTATTCGGAGTTAGTCTGGTTATGTGGCAAACCCAAAATCAACCCACGGTTACACCTGAGCAAAATACTGAACCAACCCCCATTCCTAATCTTCCCGAAAAAGTTTTTCCTGAAGAAATTCCCCCGACTACCCCAGAAAATACTACCCCTCCTCCCGTTACCGAGGAAACTCCTCCTCCCGTTACCGAGGAAACTCCTCCTCCCGTTACCGAGGAAACTCCTCCCGTTACCGAGGAAACCCCTCCCGTTACCGAGGAAACTCCTCCCGTTACCGAGGAAACTCCTCCCGTTACCGAGGAAACCCCTTCTGAAACTCCTCCTTCTGAAACTCCTCCTTCTGAAACTCCCCCTCCTTCTGAAACTCCTCCTTCTGAAACTACCCCTCCTTCTGAAACTACTCCTCCTTCTGAAACTACCCCTCCTTCTGAAACTACCCCTCCTTCTGAAACTACTCCTCCTTCTGAAACTCCTCCTCCTTCCCCTTCTGAAACTCCTCCTCCCGTCAATAACCAATCTGTGATCAAAGTGCCAATTATTAAGGTTGGTGGCTCAAAAACCAAAATTATTGCTAGTTTGGGTCAACCTACTTCCGTTAGTCGGGGATATTGGGGCAATAGTCAGGCTCTTTTATACAAAGATGTGGTAAAAGGAAAGGTCGATTTAGGCTATCTTGTGGATGTTAAGACAGGGAAATTACGCCAAAGTGAAGCTTCATTTTCTCCTTCGGTTCGATTACAAGTCATCGAAAATACTTTAACTGGGTTATTTCAAGGTAATTTACCCCTGATTGCTAAACAGGGTTTAGCTGATGTTTATCATCGTAAAATTACTTTACGCAATTTTAACACTGCTAATTTAAAAGGGATGATTCAACGTAACAATAGTGACCGTATTTATATCGCTGTTTGGGAGGCCGATTTTCATTAACAATTGACAAATGTACCTTAATAATTACTCTTTTCAACTATTTATTTGTTAAGCAAAATATGGAATCAAATTCGACTAAAAATCAAGTTAATTCGTCAGAAAAATCGCCAGAAAATTGGACTATTTCTCGCAATCAATTAGTGAAACTTTCACCCCCACCTCTTTATTTAAAAGAAATTGACTCCTCTTTATCCAGTCTAATTATACTTAGTTTAGTAATTATGGCGATCGGAATTTGGTTTAATTTCTTTTGGTTAGGTTTTGCTGGTTCTTTAGTTTCATTATTCCTGTCTTTACGGATTATTTTTCCCTCTTTAAAAAACTGGATTGATACTTTTTTAACCTCCCAAGAACGACAAAAAATAATTGCTATTTTTGGCTTGATTTTTGCTCTTTTAGGTCTCTTAAAATATTTTGGTTTTTACGAAATTCTTGATCAGTGGTTAACTAATTTTAAATATGACGAATTTGGCTCTTGGGCCGATTGGGTTGGCGCGTTAGGTCAAATCTGTATTGCCGTTTTAGCCGTTTATGTAGCTTGGGAACAATACGTCATTTCTCGGGATTTAACCATTCAACAAAATAAAATTACCCAACAACAAACCATTGATGCTTACTTTCAAGGTGTTTCGGATTTAGCTTTAAATGACGAAGGATTATTGGAAGATTGGCCCCAAGAACGTTCTTTTTGTGAAGGTCGAACGGCCGCAATTCTTAGTAGTGTTGACTCGAACGGTAGGGCAAAAATTCTCCGTTTCCTTTCCCAATCAAAATTACTCACTCCCCTAAAACGAGATCAACATCTTGGCCGTCCGATTTTCGACGGTTTAGGAGGTTATGCTGAAGATCGACTTTCGGGAGTTCGAGTTATTGATTTAGGTGTCATGTTAGCGGGTGCTGATCTTTCCCACACCGATTTACGTTGGACAGATTTAAGTGAAGCTAATTTAGTAAGAGTTAATTTAACTAAATCTGACTTAGTAAAAGCAAATCTTTCTCGTACAATTTTATATGAAGCTAACCTAAATGGTGCAGATTTAAAAGGAGCAAAATTGTTTTATGGTCCAGGAGAAACTGCAAGTCCCAGAAGTCGTATTCATCCCCCAAATTATCAAACAGGAGCTTACACTGGAACTGTAATTGAAGATGCTAATTTGACGAATGTTCAAAGATTAAGTGAAGAACAACGTTATTATTGTTGTTGTTGGGGAGGTGAGAAAACTCGTTCAACTATCCCCGGAGGATGCGAAAATATCCCCAATAAATTAGGAAGATAGTTAATAGTTGAGAGTTGGTAGTTGATAAGGAGATTAAAAATCTTTTAAGAGATGAGATGATAAATATGGGGAAATTAAACTTTAAAAAAGGGAAAAAATATACATTTAGTGATTATTTTTATTTTAATAATCTTCCCGAAGAAATAGCGAATGAATTTGGCTATAGTTTTGATACTAAAATCCTTAATTTTTCTTTAGTCAAAGATTTTAAAGCTAAGGAAATTAAACAGTTACAAACTATTTTTTATGAAAATCTCCCGAAAATATCCCTCAATTCAGAAATGGCTAAAAGAGATTTTATGATTGCTCCTTTATTATGGGAAATAATTCGTCATGTTAATGCTAAAATCAAGGTAGAATATCCCATCGAAATTGACCAGAAATTAAGTGGTTTTTTAGATTATTTTTTGCATTCTGATCAAGAAATTATTATCATTGAAGCAAAAAAAGGTGATTTAGACAAAGGTTTTAATCAATTAATTGCTGAATTAATTGCCATGGATAAATATCAAACTGAAAATAAGGAATTAAAATTTATTTATGGTATTGTTAGTATTGGCGAAGTTTGGCGTTTTGGTATTTTAAATCGAAATACCAAACATATTTCCCAAGATTTACATACTTATCGACTACCCGAAGATATTGAAAATATCTTTTCAATTATTGTTGGTATTTTAACTATTAATAATTAACCATGAATTGGCAAGAAATTTCCGGACAATGGGTTTTAATTCCCCCCAACCCATTGGTATTATTCACTTTTTAGGTGGTGCTTTTGTTGCAACTGCCCCCAATATCACCTATGCTTGGTTACTGGAAGAATTAGCCAAAGATGGCTATGTAATTATCAATGTTGTCTCAATTTCACCCAAATTTCAGGTAATTATTCCCCTTCAACCCATCGAAAAAATGCGAGGTTTTCTTAAAGGTATCGAAACCACAAAAGAAAGGGAGATGATCCTTTATGAATGTGGTTGATTCTTCTGGTTGGTAAGCCTATTTTGTAGATTTTATCAATATTAATTGATAAATATTCAGAAGGATGTCCAACTGTTGTACAAAGGCAACAAATTTAAGTAATTTTCTTAGATGATTCTCTTGCTTTAAATAAGGCCAAATTAGGTTTACAATTAAAGTTATCTTTAGCTGATAGTCTTATTTTTGCTACTGCTAGAAAATATAAAGCGACTTTTTAAGAAGTTAAAGATGTAAAATATATGACCAAAATAGATCAATAAAAAAGTATTTTTGTTTCCTTTTTTAAGTCTAATCAGAGTTTTTTTAAGAAGGTTTTATCCTCTTAAAAAATTGGTTCAATTTCCTCATCTAAAATAAACTAAACAAATTATGAAAGTAACCGTTAAACAATTACAATCGAATGTTAAAGAATTATTGGAAACAGCCTCTAAAGGAGAGGAAATCATTATTACCCATAGAGGTAAACCTTATGCTAAATTAATTTCACTAGAACCAGAACAACCTGAACAAGATCAACTTTTTGGAATGTGGAAAGATGATTTAGAATCGCAAGACGTTAATAATTACATAAGTAAAATTAGAAAAGGTAGATTTAATGCTAATTGATACGGATGTTATTATTTGGTATATAAGAGGTAATGAAAATGCTCGTCACCTGATTACTAATAATTTAGGTTTTCAGATTTCTGTTGTTACATATATGGAACTTGTTCAAGGGATGAAAAATAAAAACGAACTTTTAACCTTAAAAAAAGCTTTAAAAATCTGGAAAACTAAGATCATTTATCTTAATCAAGAAATATCAATGAAAGCAATGTTTTATGTCGAACAACATTATTTAAGTCATTCTTTAGAATTAGCAGATTCACTGATTGCAGCTACATCTGTTTGTCAAGGAATACCATTAATTACCGGTAACTACAAACATTACCAAATTATCAAAGAATTAGAAGTCACCCAATTTAAACCAACTTAATCTCCATAAATTATCATGAATTGGCAAGAAATTTCCGGACAATGGGTTTTAATTCCCCCCCAACCCATTGGTATTATTCACTTTTTAGGTGGTGCTTTTGTTGCAACTGCCCCCAATATCACCTATGCTTGGTTACTGGAAGAATTAGCCAAAGAGGGCTATGTAATTATTGCAACACCATTTCTTAATACCTTTGATCATGTTGCGATCGCACGTCAAGTAGTAAATCGTTTTGAAAATCTCTTAATAAGATTACAGGATAGTGCAAAAATTGGTCATCGTTATTTACCAGTCTATGGAATTGGTCATAGTCTGGGGTGTAAAATACATTTACTAATCGGTAGTTTCTTCTCAGTAGAAAGAGCAGGCAATATCTTAATCTCCTTTAATAATTATCCCGTAAATCAAGCAATTCCCTTCTTAGATAAAGTAGATATTAACCAATTTATTAACCTAGAATTTACACCAAATCCAGAAGAAACCCAAGGAATTATCAATAATAATTATGCGATTCGTAGAAATCTATTAATTAAATTTAACAACGATAACTTGGATCAAACTAATAAATTAGAACCAATTTTAAGAGAAAATTTTGCGCAAATGGTATCAAAAATTTCCCTCTCAGGTAATCACCTTACCCCCTTAAGTCAAAAAGTAAATTGGCAAACAGGGGAAATATTCACCCCCTTAGATGCAATTGCACAATGGTTTCAACAAAATTTATCCCAAGATTTACAAAAGTTAAAATTAGAAATTTCTCGTTGGTTAAATCCCGTATTCTAAATCAGGAACTTGAAAACGTGCTAATATCAATCAAGAATAAAATTAATGATTCACCACTGCTCGTAAATCTAGTATTTTCTGGTAATAAAAGGATGTACCCCCCTACCCCCCCTTGGTAAGGGGGGCTGTTTCAAAGTAAAAATTGCTATTTTTGAAACCCTTGCCTAATATTAGTTTAAATACCTTTTTCCTAATACTTAAAAAACAGGTTTTAAATATTAGGAAATATGCTCCCCTCTCCCTTTGGGATGAGGGGTTGGGGGTGAGGGTCTTCAAATTTTGCTCTCGACTTTGAAACAGCCCCCCCCTTGGTAAGGGGGGAAGTTCTGGAAAATAAGAGCAGTTGCAGTCTAAGTTCCTTGAGAACTACGTTAGTTAAGTCATCATACCCGAGGATGAACGCCAGTCCTAGGCTCTATGTTCAAGTATTAAATAAGTCCGACTAGACGGCCGTGTACTTGAAATGACAAGCTTTTCTAACATTGACGAGGCACACTTTACCCATTTTTATGGAGCTCTCAGAAATGAGCAATTACGCCTTTATACTCGATTCAAACAAAAATCCATGGCAACCTTGTCACCCTTCTGTAGCTCGAAAACTACTGTATAAGGGAAAAGCAGCTGTTTTCAGACGTTACCCTTTTACAATTATCCTTAAGGAGGTAAAGACCAATATTGTTAGTCAACCCATTGAACTAAAAATAGACCCAGGCTCAAAAACAACGGGAATCGCCTTAGTTTGTAATAGCCAAGTAGTTTGGGGTGGTGAATTAACCCACCGTGGTTTTCAAATCAAAGATAAATTGCAATCAAGAGCAAATTGTCGCCGTGGTCGTAGAAATCGAAATACTAGGTATAGAAAACCAAGATTCCTTGATCCTTCGCGCGCTCAGGACACACGAGCAAAAGGTTGGTTAACTCCTTCTTTGCAGCATCGGGTCTTAACTACTATGACTTGGGTTAAGCGATTGTGTAAATATGCACCAATAAACTCCTTTGCTGAAGAATTAGTTAGATTTGATACTCAGCAAATTGATAATCCCGAGATTACAGGTACAGAATACCAACAAGGAACTCTCTTAGGTTATGAAGTACGGGAATATTTGCTAGAAAAATGGGGCAGAAGTTGTACTTATTGCGACAAAAAAGATACTCCCTTGGAAATTGAACATATAGTTCCACGAGCTTCTGGAGGCAGTAATCGCATCTCAAATCTATGTCTAGCTTGTCATTCATGTAATACAAAAAAAGGTACTCGTAGTATTGAGGAATTCTTGAAAAAGAAGCCTGATCTACTAAATAGAATTAAGAAACAAGCAAAAGCTCCGTTAAGAGATGCCGCAGCCGTAAACTCGGCTAGATGGGATTTATACAATCAACTCAAAAAAACTGGATTACCAGTTGCTGTCGCTAGTGGTGGTAAAACCAAATATAATCGAATTAGATTAGGGCTGACTAAAACTCACTGGCTAGATGCTGCTTGTGTTGGCGAGGTTGCCTCACTTAAGGTTTTAACCAAAAAACCCTTGTTAATCAAAGCAAGAGGTCAAGGAGGTCGTCAAAAATGCGCTGTCAATAAATTTGGCTATCCTATTCGTCATAATCCATTAAAACCAATCATGGGTTGGCAAACAGGGGATATTGCTAGATTTAACGGAGTCGTTGGCAGATTGACCACTAGGAGCAACGGTCGTTTTTATCTAACGACAGCAACTAAAACCGTAACGAATCTTAAACCCAAAGAAGTTGCTCTAATTAAGCCAGTTCAGAGAAAAGATGGCTACGAATATACCGGATAATACCAGATATTACCGGAAAAAGTGGTATCTAATTCTAGCAGTTTCTATCTCCGAGATTCGGGCAAAATCCCTGTTTCACCATAGTTAGGGGGCAACGACCATGGTTCCCTACAAATAAATCATCATAAATTAAGGTAACTAATTATCACAAAAATGAGAAAAAAAGCTTTTTGGTTGACCATTTTCCTCAGTTTTACTTTTACCCTATCCTCATTATTTGGGAGTCCCACTGCTTCTGCTTTCACCGAATCACAACAATTGATTATGCAATCTTGGCGCATTGTGAATCAGTCTTATCTCGATGAAACTTTCAATCATCAAAATTGGTGGCAAATGAGGGAAAAAGTCCTCAAAAAGCCTTTTAAAAGTCGCGAAGATGCCTATAAGGCCATTGAAGAAATGTTAGGAACTCTTGATGATCCTTACACCAGATTAATGCGACCAGAGCAGTACCATAGCTTACAGGTTAGCACTTCCGGGGAATTGTCGGGAGTGGGGCTGCAAATTAATATTGATAGCGAAACCCAACAATTAGAGGTGGTTGCCCCTTTAAGCGGCTCTCCTGCTGAAGCTGCGGGAATTCAACCGCGAGACTTGATTTTGGCGATCGACGGCGAAAAAACCGTAAAAATGACCCTTGATCAAGCAGCCGGGAAAATGCGGGGAAAAATCGGCACCAAAGTTAACTTAACCGTGAAATCGCCGGAAAAAACGCCCAAAATTGTGGAATTAGTCCGCGATCGCATTTCCTTAAATCCGGTAATTGCCAAGTTAAACAAAAGTGCTGGAGTCCCCATTGGTTATGTAAGATTAAACCAATTTAGCGCCAATGCAACCCAAGAAATCGCTCATTCAGTGTATGAATTAGAGAAAAAAGGAGCACAGGGATATATCCTCGATTTACGCAATAATCCGGGGGGATTATTGCAAGCTGGAATTGAAATTGCGAGGTTATGGTTAGACAATGGAACGGTGGTTTATACCGTAAATCGTCAGGGAATGTTAGACAGTTTTGAGTCCTTTGGACCAGCAATTACGAACAAACCTTTGGTATTATTAGTTAATCAGGGAACAGCTAGTGCTAGCGAAATTTTAGCTGGAGCATTACAAGATAATGGACGAGCTATTTTAGTAGGAGAAAAGACCTTTGGTAAGGGATTAATTCAGTCCTTATTTGAGTTACCCGACGGAGCCGGATTAGCTGTAACCGTTGCCAAATATGAAACACCTGCCCATAAAGATATTAATAAATTAGGTATTCAACCTGATCAAACTGTTAGTCAAGAACCGATTACTTATGCAGAAATTGGTTCTGAAAAAGACTTACAATATCAAACAGCAATTAATTTATTAACTCAAAAAATGGTACTAGCAAAAGCAAGTTAAACTGGGAAAAAAGGGAAATAATATTAATTATTTTCCTTGGCTAGTTATTTTAACTAAAAGTAATTTCAGTTTCCGTAATTGCTGTACCAATTGTATAGATAATCGAGATTCAACTAAAGCCATTAGTTTATTTTTGAGAATAGACTTTCGTAATGCTTTTACCCAAGACTCTGATAACAAAATATGATTACGAATTTCTATTTGTTCAATAATTTCTTCCATCGCCGGTATGCGATATCCTCTAAGTTTAAGTGCTAAAATTTGCTGATCTTTAACATCTTCTTCAAAACAGGGAGGTAACTTACATCCTAAAGCACGAAAATTCAAAATAGTACGGATACATTTTTCACAGCCTCCACAATTTCTATCTTTATGTTTTCCTTGCCAACAAACTCGTAAATTTTCTAAAAATTCTTGCCACTCTAACATTGATTCTATTTTTTGTAATCGACTAAACTCAGCTCCATCATGAATAATTTTGAATAAATTATCGGATAATAACAAATCAGTACATGGATTTGAGCCATGAAGTAAGTGCATTTGCGAATAAGTGTAAGTGGAAGGAATAATTCCTTTGTGATAACGTTTTTTTAATAAATGTAAACCAGAGGCGATCGCAGTACCATGCACATCTTCCCAATCAATGTTAATAACTTGACGAAAATTAGTGGCTAGAGGAATTAAATTTAACCCTAAACTAGAAACTATAGTTTTAGATTTGATCAAAGCTCTCTCAAATACTTCTTTTTGTTCTATGGGAATATCAAAACCATGTACCATTAAAGCAGCTTGTAAATTGTGTTTTCTCCTCTGATTAATCCCTTGACAATGAGAAAAAGCCGTAAAACAACTATCTACTCCCCCAGAAAAAGCCGAAATGGCAAATTCTTCTTCTAATAGTTTTTCCGACTCTTGTTCTTGATCTGCTTTAATCGTAATTCTTTGATAAAGTGCAGGTTTCCAAGAAGACCAAGCAGCTTGAAATTCATCTAAATTATCCAGTAAAGAAGGAGAAACTTGGCCATGAACTATTAAATCACTACCTTGATTCATGGCTAAAAAAATCGTAGCAATGACAAAAGGATCGCAACTATCTGTTAGATGATTTTGATATTCAAGGGGAAGACGATACCAAAGACAAAAACGAGAATTTGTCGAACTTTCAACTATCACACTTGTTTGAATATATTGGTCTGTTATTTTAAGTTCCTCGGGCCAAATATCTATTTTCTTCATTATCTTTTTTTAACCGAAATAAAATTAAGTTTCTTGAAATATTGTTTAAGGTGAAATTTTAAGATTTTGTGATTAATCGCTTTTACTAAATCTGGTCTTCCCAGATTTAGTAAAGGTTTAATTAGTAATTGAAGATGATGTGCTTTAGCTTCTGTTACTATTGGTATCTTAGTTAATCATTTCAGGTGTAACATCATCATCAGGAAATGCTTTTGTTTGGGCAAGTTTCCCTAAACAAAGCAATGTTAACATTGTTCTGACACATTTTTCACAATGTCCACAGTTAATTTGTCCTTTGGGTAAAATTTTGATTTTATGGCAAGGTTGCATTATATTTAAACCTGTTTCCCAGTCGGTTAAAATATCTAATTTTTCCGTTCGAGTCAGATGGATTTCCTCCATCTGAACTTGTAAAGTTGTACTAGAAAAATAATTGATTAATAAAGGATGTCCTGCCGTTGGTTTGTGATTGACTCCCTCTCCATCCGAAGCAAATAAAACTTTAGAAAAGCATTGATCAAAAGCATGGGCAACAGCCACATTAGCGGCTCCCAATCCCACTGCTGTCCAACATTCATAACTCGGACAAAGCAAACGAGCGTTAACATGAATGGGTATGAGTTCAAAGTTTTCTGTTTTACCTAAATTGGTTAATCTTTCCTGAACTTCCTCAAAAGCGCTTAAACGCTCTTTTACCGGACCTGAATTGGTAAATTCAAAATCATTTGCTCCAAATAACAGTAAACATTTGCGAATCGACTCAGGATGATTTAAAGGGTAATTGAGACGATTATTGCGCAATGTGGTTAAGGCATCAACTCCCCCGGAAAGAAAGGAAGCAGTGTAAGGAGTAGTTCGAGGATAGCGAGGGAGAAAACCTCCTTGAGGCTCAATTTTTAAAGGTTTACAGTGATCATACTAAAGGGCAAAAGTTGCCATGGCAGCTTCTAAACCATTACGTAATCGGGGACAAATTGAGCCTTCTACGTAAATTCGTTGCTCTCTTTGCCAAATAGCAAAAGGCAGACTCGCTAAAACAAAAGCATCCGGATTAGGTTGTAAATTTTCTGCAAAAGGATATGGTGCTTCAAAATATATAGTAATTCCAATTAAGATTAGAACAGTTAAAAATAGGTTCGTAGTTGCGCTTTAGCGCTTCTTAGGACTAAAGTCCAACAAGAAACTAAAAACTTTTGTTTAATTTTTATTTGGAATTACTATAATATTTGTGCTGGTCTTTTTGCGTTTTCCCAAATTAGATCCGCTGCTACTCGTCTTCTTTTTTCTAATTCTTCAATGCGTAAATTTTCTATTCTCATCTTATTTTGGTAGTGTATTTTATGTAGTGAAACTAAAATTAAGTCGATAGTAATTCCTCATTATAATGAAGGATAAAATAGATAATTGCTGCTTCATGATTAAAGAA
>JAABRE010000083.1 GCA_011391125.1 Synechococcales cyanobacterium S06 | reverse complement strand
AGCTTCAAATTCTGACCAAGGTACTAATTTGGCCATTTTTACCCAATCATTGTCAGCTGAAAGGTTGGCTTCAATTTTGAAACCTAATTCCTCTCCTTCCACTACACATTGTTTATTTTTTTTATAAACCATTTTGATTTGAATGTAAGGTTTTTTTCTATTTTAAGGGCCAATCCTAGCATTTTTTGAAAAATTTTTGAACCGTAACTCTTTGATTAGTAAGGCTTTTGACTATCTTTCAGCAAGCCCTAATTATATTACTAAAAAAAGTAACAACTGTTAGTGTTGAAACCATGAAAATTATTCAAGAAATAACCACAAAAGACAGATAAATCTATAATTTAATCTACTGATTAGGGTTGAAACTATTATCCTTTTATATCATAAAGGAATTACTTGCTTTTATTTCCAAATAACAAATCTTAGTGGTAGGGTGGACAATTGTAAGAAATTATCCACCCTAAAAATTTAATTGTTATTTAAAAAATTAATTAAATCCTCTAAGGATTGAAAATCCCATAAAGCATCTCCTAAATTTTCAACTTGGTGAATAGAAAGGGCATTTATTTGGATTTCTAACTCAGAAGAAATGACACCAAAACGACGTTTAAGCTGACGCATAATTAAGTTTTTTTCGCCTTCTTGTCGGCCTTTTTCAAGGCCTTTTTCAAGGCCTTTTTCAAGGCCTTTTTCCATCCAGCTGGTAACAATTTCCATGACTTCTTCCTCCTCAAGTAAACCGGCTTGTTTTAACTCATTGGTAAACTGTGTTTCTTCAAGTTCATTTAACTTTAAATAGGTATCGACAAAACCAGAAATTAACTCCATTTTAGCAGGGTTTAATTGTAAAGTGGCTAACATTCTTAAACACTCTAATTTGACCCGACTTTTTTCTTCTGGTTTAAAGTTCATTTTCGACATTAAAGCGGCGGCTACGGGATTGGTTTGACTTACAAATGTACGCCAATTAAGCTGATTTAATTGAATGGCCACATAATTAAAGTCTAATACTTTTCGGTCGGGAAAAATGACTTGATAACGACTTTTTTCTGGGCGTTTTGGTTCAGAATAAGAGAAGATAACGACGGGATAAATTGGTAGTCGATATTTCTCATCTAAACGGGCAAAATAATGAAACATTCGCCGTTCAAATTCAGTTTGGTTATAGGCTTGATTTTCGATATGAATAAGAAAATAAGTCTCTTTTCCCCGCCAATTTACTTGAGCTAATAGGTCTATTTTTCGTTTATCTCCCGAGGTAACATCGGTGAATAATTCTTGGGGTAAAAAGGTTAAACTTTCCCTGGAAACATATTCAAAAACCTCTGGTAAAAATAACTCAATAAACTCCCAGAAAAAAGTCTCAATTAATTCCTTAAATAAGCGGTCATGATCAATCATTTTAGCCTCAATTTGGTTTCATAATTACCAGACCAAAAGCATCAGGATTAAGATAATTTATGGCTGCTTCTTGTAAGTCTTCACCTGACAAAGATTGGATATTTTTGGGGTAATTAAAAGCGGGTTCTAAATCCTGCAATTGTGAGTAATAATAACCGTAAAGATTGGCTCTATCGCTGGGTCGTTCATTGGCAAAAATAAAGCGATTTGCGACTTGAGTTCTAATGCGATTGAGATCATTTTCCTCGATTAATTCGGTGTGAAGACGACGAATCTGCTCCCGAATAATTGTTTCAACTTCCCTTAAATTTTCCGTGGGTAAAGTCGCAGAAATATAAAAAACTCCTTGGATTCCCTGAGTCATATTACTAACACCAATAGAGGAAACTAATCCTCGATCTTCTCGTAAATCGCGGAATAAACGGGAGACTTTTCCTTGTCCTAAAATGACGGCTAAAATATCTAAAGCGTAAGTTTCCTGTAATTCTAACATCCCCGGCACACGCCAAACCATGACTAATCTAGCTTGCTGCAAACTCGGATCAACATATTCTTGACGGATTATTTCAGTGAAGGGAGGTTCAGGTGTTAAAGATCGGTTATTTTTATTATTACCAAGCCGTAATTTTTGATCAATGTGACTAAGTTCCGTGGCGACAATATCAATTAATTGCTCAACAGGTAAATTGCCGACAACGGCCGCAGTTATACTTTGGGGTTGATAAAATTGACTATGAAAGTCGCGCATTTGTTGGGGTTTCAAGTTTTCAATCACGTGACTAGGACCTAAAACTGGGCGACGGTAGGGCAGATTTTCAAAACAAGTTTCCATGGAACGCTGAAAAGTGCGACGACGGGGATTATCTTCACTACGTCTAATTTCTTCTAAAACTACCAATCTCTCTTTTTGAAAAGCCAAGTCAGGAATACTGGGGTTTAAAACAACATCCAATTGTAAAGGTGCTAATTCCGCAAAATCTTTGGGTGCAGTGGTGATGTAATAATGGGTATATTCTTGGGAAGTTGCCGCATTTGTCACCGCTCCTCGTTCCTCAATTAAACGCTCAAATTCGCCAATTTCAAGTTTTTCTGTACCTTTAAAGACCATGTGTTCCAAAAAATGTGCCATTCCATTGATGGGATCGGACTCAAAAGCTGAACCTACATTCAGCCAAACATTCAGATTGACGGCTTCAACTGGCATTTGTTCAGCGATAATGGTTAAACCAGAGGGTAAAATGTGGATGGTGGGAGTGTTTAAAGCGGTTGGTTTGACTAGGGTTTCGGTCATTTTTGTTATTAGTTATCAAATACCTTATTTACCTAGTGTGACATAATTATTAAGTAAGTGAAAAACAGTGCGGTTTTATCAAAATGTCAAATAATGGTGGGGGAATCAAAAGATTAAATTCTTAATCTTTTGATCAAAAATCTCTGTTATTAATCCTCAAAATCCTGATCAAGGGGAGAAGATTAAAAAAAGATCAATTTTTCCCCGTACTCAACTTAAGACTGTAAGTAAAACTCAATAACCTAAACCATAAAACCGGGTAACGTTTTTCTAGCCAAGATTGCGATTTTGCTAATAATTGGGGAAACCAACTTAACAATAAAAAGCCGATTAAAGCATCTATACTAAAGAAGCAATAACTGGCCAACCATCGGAAAATATCCCGACTTCCAGCCATTTCCCAGATCCACCACAATAAGGCTGGATTCATCATGGCGGCTTTTAACGCCAAGATATTAAAGGTTATCCAGTTAGTCCGATCTTTGATGAAAGTTTCTGCGATCGCCGGAGATTCATTGGCTAGGAGTCCAAAAAAGGTATTTAACATGGAGTTAATTCGTTGGGGAGGGAGATTTTTGCCCGTGGGGACCATCATTCCTTTGGAAAATAGCCATGTTACCGCAGTATTGCTCTGATATGCTCGAATTTGATTTAAATTGGCGGCATTTAACAGGTCATGTTTTAATGCGGTATCAAGCAGCGTTGTTAAACGTGGCAAATTGCGCACTAATGAACCAAATCCCGTGAACACTAAGGGAGATTGAAGAGAGGCTGCATCTCCCATGGCCAAAAGTCGGTCAAAAGCAACGGTGCGATCGCCTCCGGTGGTGGTAAAATGTCCGGGAATATAACCAAAAGTGGGTTTTTTCCAGACTAATTTATCCAGATCACAACGACGATATTCGGGCAAAATAGTAAAGAAATCTTCATACATTTCTAATAAAGAACCGGGGTTATCGGGGTGAACTTGATGATAATGGAATAAATAAATAGTGAAATCGTCATTTTCTCCCGGAAAAAGTTCCCAAATCAATTGTCTTCCTCTGGAAATATCACCATGGGAAAAGAGGACATCACCATATTTTTTGTCCCAAACTTCGGGAGCAAAACCACCGTCAATAACAGCGCCAACCGTGGGACAAACACTATCAAAAGTGCGGCCTCCATTAAGTTGCCAAGCAATAGGTGAAGCAGTACCCATGGCATCAATTAATAATCGGCCTGTAACTTGTTTTTCGTGAATTTCAGTAGCTTTTTTCACAAATACAGTGACGTTTTTATCACTAATATCAGCTTTAATAAAGTCAGTTTCATCCCAAATATCAGCGCCAAACTGCCTTAATTTCTCGCCACATAAACAGAGTAATTTATCAGAATCAATTGCGATATTTAATACAGTGGGAGTATGTAAAATATCAGCTTTTAAATGAGAGGGATTATTGCCATCAAAAAACTTACTAAAACCGTCTAAATATTCCTTAGCAATAATACTTTCAAATTCAGAAGGAGTGAAGAGACCTAAATCAATTAAATTCTGAAATTCAACGCGGGAAATATTCCATTCCCGATTCATTCGGCCAAATTTTAGCCTTTCAATTAACAGTATTTTATAACCTTTCATGGCCATAACTGCTGCATGAATTGTACCTAAAGCTCCCCCAACATAAATCAAATCATAATCACAAAAATCGGTTTTTTGGTCATTATTCTTGAAAATTACTTGCTTAGGTTGCTGGGGATTATTAACGCTTTCTCGCCAACGTTTTTCCCACCAATAAACCCGTGTTAAATCGTACTCACCTTGGGGCATTTTTTTGAAAAACCGCACAGTTTCAGGATAAAATGACGCTAAAGCATCGAAAATAGATTCTTGACTAAGATCAATTTCAGGAGCACTCGGATAAGTAGTCGGAAATTTGTCTTGTAAATTTTCCTTTAATTCCTGACAGATACTATTACTTCCTGTTATGTTTTGATTGCCCCATTGAAACACTTTTAAATAGGTGGTACGTTGTAAAGACCAAATGAAAATTGATAACTGACTATTGGTTTGAGCAAATTTTAACCGAATCCCACTACTGGTAATTATTTTCTCACCTTTTTTCGGTTCCCATTCTGTTTGTAAGTAATTACGCACTTTCTCTAAATTGGGAGTCGGAATTTCTAAATAAATAAGTTCTTTCATTTTTTTCTTAAAAGGGTCTTGCGTTTTTGAAAAAATACGTTACACTTACATTACTCAATTCTGAGAACAATATTACAAAATTTAACGTTTTAATAATTTTTTTTAACTTTTTTTACAATCTAATTACCATGAATTATCCTATACCCCAAACTGCTGAAGACATCATTGCTTTGAAAGCTTATCCCGTTTCTGAGGAATTAATTGCGAGGGCGATCGCTGGTGTAGTCAAATTAACCAAATCTCAGGGACAAACCTTAGATGATTTAACCGCTCAAACCTTGGCTGAAGACCCCATTTTAGATCGAGTTCAAAGACGTTGGTTAAGTGACCTAATTAAACAAGCTTGGCAAAGTCTGTAATAAACCTAGGTAGGAAAGTCACCATGATTTGATTTTTATCCTATTTCTATTCATTTGGTGTAGGTGGCAACAGCTGTTGCCCCCTACCATGACCAGGATTTTGAGTCAAATATTGAGACAATTAATTATGCTTAAATACTTAACGTCTAATTTCAAAGATTCCCCGACAACCTCGATCAACCCAAATACCATTACGGTTATAACCCCAAGTATTTCCTTGCCAACATCCAGTGCTACTAAGTTGACGCTTCAGTACGACTTTGTCATTCTTATTAATTCTGACTGAACAATTGGTATAATTTTCTTGATCAGAACTACAAGTTACGGTTTGTCTGACGTTATTGTTATTGTTCCAGTGGTCATTGTTGCCGTTATGATAGTCACTATCCCGGCCTCGTATGACAAATTCAGCACGACAACCCCGATCAACCCAAATCCCATCTCGATTATAACCCCAGGTTGAACCAGTGCGACATCGTGCATCACTAAATTGACGGTTTAAACGAACACCACCTCTGGTATCAACTCGACAAAATTGATAACGATCTTTAGTTGATTCACAGGTTATAGTTCGATCCGCTTGGGCCGGAGTTGAAAAGCCAAGCACAGCTCCGGTGATGGTGAGAAATAAGGCCCATTGAGAAAAATTTTTGCTCATTATTGATCATCTCCATAATTAAATTCAATTAATTGGTTAAGAATTGACACATTTAGACATTCTCTCAGGTTTTTGATTGTGTATAGGTTTTAAGTCAATTTTTTTCCAAGTAGGATTGCCATTTTGTTGTAAGACAGACAATTTATTTTTAACCAAAGAGGCCACTGGGGTAACTCGATCACAATTTTTATCTTCGACTGTAAACAAAAAAGATTGAATGGCTAAAGTTTCCACCGCTTCTTTTTGCCAACCATAGGCATTGGCTGGTAAAATATCTGGTATATAAATCTTGTTATAAAATTCGTCATCCTTAGTGATGGCTAAATTTACGGGTAAAAAATGGAAATTATCTTCGGGTAAAATTTGCTCTTGAAGAACTTGGCTAGGTACACCAATTACATAAAAAAGAGCATCAATTTCTCCTTGACGCAAAGCTGCAATTGCCCTTCTCACTTCATAAAATCGCAATTCTTCAGGTTGAATTTCCCATTGGGCGAGCAAAGTTGAAGCAGTCATCGTTGTACCACTACCTTCTTCACCGAGAGAAATTTTCTTCCCGTTCAAATCCTTGAGAGATTTAATTTCCGGACGAGTAATCAAGTGAACTTGTTCCTTATAAAGAGGTAATACCATTCTCAGATTTTCCGCTTTCTGACGGGCTTCCTCATCATCATTGGCAAAGCTATTCAAATAAGCTAACACGTCTCCTTGACCAATTCCTAAAGTGATACTTTCATAGGAGAAAACATCATGAATATTTTGTAAAGTTCCTTTTGTGGGTATGATATCAAGATCTAATTTTTCTTGTTGGGCTATTTTTTCAAGGTCTTGAGCGATGGCGTAATATTCACCAAACTCATTGCCGGTCACAATCTTGATTTCTAAGGGAGCTGTTTGCGCTACAGTACGAAAGGGTACAAATACTAATAGCATGGTGACGACTCCCAATAAACCGCAGATCACAGAATACAGTCGTTTTTTCATAATTTACCGTCATTTCAGTTATCCGTTATCAGTTATCAATTATCAGTTATTTTCCGTCACCAAACTGGAGGAAATCTGAAAAAACGACTTATTCTCCTTATTTTTTCCTCGGAAAAGAGGATACCTTACACAACTTTCTTTGGTCACTGAGAACGAATCGTACTTTTATACATATTTATGTTGTTCTGGTTTAAGATAGAATATTGAAAATAAGTATCTTAACTTAACTTATTACAAAAATCACATTTAATGATTTATGGAGGATATGACTTGTGGGTATTTTAGATAAAATTATTGATGTTGCAGACGATGTCACTGCCAAAATTATTTTGAAAGCTTCGGAGAAGCAAAAAAGAGTGAATGAACTTCTTGAAAAGGAAGGTTCTGATGTTTACATTGAGACTTTTGAAGTAACTATGGGAACTCCACCTATCGTTAATTTTTGCATCAAACCAAGTTCGCAAAAATAAAAGTCATTTTTAGTCATGTTGAAAAATACAGAACTCTCAAACTAGACGTTGCTGAATGACGGTATGATTTTGTCTAAAAGTTAAAGGATTCTATCAGATATTGTAGGGGAGAACATCCGCCAATATAAATACGTTGCGTAGTTGCGGAATGAATTGTAGGGGCAATCCCTTGTGGTTGCCCCTACAATTCATTTTGCACTGATGCAACGCCCTTATTTTTTAATCGTCCAAAAAGGAATACTTTGACTGGGGTTAATTTTCACACCTTGAAGTCCTTTTTGGGCAAAAAGATACTCCTTAGTTTGCCAAAGGGGAATATACGGCACATCTTCGGCTAAAATATCCTGAATTTGCCCAAAAATAGCCTTCCGTTTCTCAGGATTTTGCTCTTTTCTCTGCTCACTAATCAATTGATTCATTTTCTCGTTATAATAAAATGAGCCTTGACTTTGTGCACCACCACTTTCGCAACCTTTTTCTATTGAACCTTTGGCACATTCTAAAAATGGTTGTATGTAATTGTCAGCGTCGAGAAAATCAGGATACCAATTGGCTAAAAAGGCTGGGTAAATTCCTTTGGCTAAATTACTGAAAGCAGTTGCTCCTTCCACCGCATTAGGTTGAAATTGTAACGCTCCGCCCAATTCCTGCTCTGCATAAGCCTTGAGGGTTGTAGCAACTAAACTGCGACTGGTGGAGCTAGAAGGATACCAAATTTCCACGACGATGGGATTAGTGGCGGAAAAACCTGCTTCCGTGATTAGTTGTTTCGCTTTTTCAATGTTGGCCTCGCCATATTTTTCCTGAAAACTCGGTTTATAGGTGTCGAAAGCGGTAGGAATTAAGCTATATAATGGTTCTGCTTGTCCTTGTAAGACGCGTTCATTAATTAAACTACGATTGATGATTGAGGCGATCGCACCCCTGACTTTAGGATCATCTAACGGTTTTTGATTGCGGTTTAAGGCCAAATAATTAACGGCTGTTCCGGCTGCTTCAACAACTTGATTTTCACCCTTGGCTGTTTTTTCCAATAAACTTTTGATTTGATCAGGGTCTAAGGATTGGTAAGCGACATCAACAGCACCGGTGAGAAAACCATTATATAAATTAGCGGAATTACCCGAATAAATCTGAAGATCAACCCCTTGGTTAACGGGTTTGTCTCCCCAATAATTGTCAAAAATTTCTAAACTAATGGAATCACTACCCGAAGTCGTTAATTTATAGGGACCGGTGCCGACAAATGTATTAGGATTAAATTTATTAGCACCGATTTCGTAGGCTTTGGGGGAAACCGCACAAGTACCAGTAAAAGCCAATAAAGAAGTAAAAGCGGCAAAAGGCTGCTTTAATTTAATCGTAAGTTCGTATTCTCCAGAGGCTTTAACTTCAGCGATGGTATCCGCCAACAAAAAGGAAGGTTTACCACCATTTTCGATAAACCGTTTCAGGGAAAAAGCCATCGCTTCAGCGTTGAAAGGAGTACCATCATGGAAAGTGACACCTTGACGGAGAGGAATGGTATAAATTAAGCCATCCTGACTAATTTTAGGCATTTCCGTCGCTAATTGGGGTTTTAAAGTGGTTGTACCCAATTCGTAAGTATAAAGAGTATCACTGAGATTATAAATAACATTTAAACCGGCAATTTCATAGCTGTCAGCAGGATCTAAAGTGCGGGGTTGCAACGTTGTACCTACTATCAATCTACCGTTATTACTAGGAGTGCTAGTAGTTTGCGTACTTTGATTACTATTGCAAGCTACCGTCAGGGTAAAACAGAGCAAAAATAAACAAAGATATTTGAGTAAATTAGGGCGACGTTGTTTAAACATAGTCATCTATATATTTAAAGATCATAAAGATTATAGTAGGGGTTAAGGGCCGTTAACCCCTAGATTAAAGTAAAAATTACTTATTTAATCGGAAATAGGGCATTTTTTTTGACGGCTAAAAAGCAAATTTCAAAGCTTGACTAGATTAATTTTAGATTAAGAAATAATCCTAAATAATAAACTAAATTTAACCTTGTTTAACCAAAATTAAACGTAAATTAATATAAATTTATCTTTGCCAAGCTAAAGTAGCTAAGTGAATACCATCTAGCAATTATAAATAAATTGCTAAAAATCGGCTTAACACAGGTAGTTACAATTGAAAAATTGCGGCTATTTACTAACAAATAATACTTAAATTGTACCGAGGTAAAATCTCATAATTAAAACCATGAAAATGAATAAAAGTAATGTAAAAATAGGCGCAACATTAGCCGCATTAGCTACTACCGTAGCCTTGGTCGTACCAGCAGTTCAATCCCAAGGTGCTAAAACAGTAAAAATAGATGGTTCAAGTACTGTTTTCCCGATCACCGAAGCTGTAGCTGAGGACTTTCAAGCCTTAAAAAAAGGTGCGGTTAGGGTAACAGTTGGTGTTTCGGGAACAGGTGGCGGTTTTGAGAAATTTTGTAGCAATAATGCTTCAGTTAGAACCGACATTTCTAACGCTTCTAGACCTATTAAAACAGAGGAAATTAATGCTTGTAAAGCTTCCAAAGTTGAATTTATTGAATTACCGATCGCCTATGATGCGCTTACGGTTGTGGTCAATAAAGCTAATACTAAAGTAAGCCAATTAACCGTAGCTGACTTACAAAAAATGTGGTCAAAAAATTCCCAAAATAGTGGAGTTAAAAATTGGAATCAGATTAATTCTAGTTTCCCTGCTAATCCTTTTAAACTTTATGGTCCAGGTTTAGATTCTGGTACTTATGATTATTTTAAAGAGGTTGTTATCGGGAAAAATAACGATATTAGAAGCGATTTTACTCCCAGTGAAGATGATAATGTTTTAGTTCAAGGTGTCAGTAGAGACCCGAATTCCATCGGCTATTTTGGTTTAGCTTATTACGAAGAGAATAAGGATAAATTAAAAGCAGTCGCTATTATTAATCCGGACACTAAAAAACCGGTTTTACCTTCACCTACTAATGTTAATAATGGTAGCTATAAACCCTTATCTCGTCCTATTTATATCTACATCAATAAAGCGTCAGCCAATAAACCAGAAGTTAAGGAATTTGTCGATTTTTACCTAAAAAATGCGGCAACTTTATCCAGGGAAGTTGGTTATGTTGCTTTACCTGCTGGTGATTATACCAAAGCTCAAACCCGTTTTGCAAATCGTCAAGTTGGTAGAGTTGCTTTAAGACCTGGATTGTAATTGCTCAGAAATCGGAAGTTTTCAAGACTTCCGATTTCTAACTTTTTAATACTCAAAAAAATAATGACCCAACAAGTTTTTTCCTCTGTTTCAACTAAAAAATTATCCCCTAAATTAATTCGTAATCTCAAAGAAAAGGCGATCGAAATAGTCTTATTTATCGCTGCTTCTACTTCCGTTGCTACTACTTTAGCAATTATGTTTATTCTGTTGGAAGAATGCTGGTTCTTTTTTCAGGAAGTATCCATATTTAAGTTTTTAACTGATACGGAATGGACTCCTTTATTTGCAAATCCCCGTTATGGTATCCTGCCTTTATTGTCTGGAACTATTGTCACGTCGGCGATCGCCCTTTTCGTGGCCATACCCTGCGGTACCATTGCCGCCATTTATTTGAGTGAATTTGCTGATTCAAAACTTAGGGAAATAGTAAAGCCTTTCTTGGAATTATTAGCGGCCATTCCCACCGTTGTTTATGGCTATTTTGCCCTGTTATTTGTAACACCTTTCCTGCAAAAAATATTCCCCGAATTACCCGGTTTTAATATGTTAAGTGCCGGATTAGTTATGGGCTTGATGATTACACCTTTTGTTAGTTCCCTCAGCGAAGATGCCATGCGCGCGGTGCCAGCTTTGTTGCGAGAAGGTTCGACAGCCATGGGGGCAACTAAGTTACAAACCGCTTTACGGGTGGTGTTTCCCTCTGCTATATCGGGTATTAGTTCCTCCTATATTTTAGGAGCTTCCCGGGCTGTTGGCGAAACCATGATCGTAGCGGTGGCCGCCGGTTTACAACCCAACTTGACCCTAAATCCCTTTAGTCAAGGTGCAACCATTACCGCTTTTATTGTTCAAGTTAGCTTGGGAGACGTAGCCCGCGGCACAATTGAATACCAAACCATTTTTGCCGCCGGTTTAACCCTTGTTTTAATGACCCTAGTTTTAAACATTATTGGCTATTACCTCGCCAAACGTTTCCGCGAAATTTATTAAGGTTGGTAGTTGCCCCTATCTGGCTAGTAGCGCTAAAGCGCAACAACGAACCATACATAATTGTATCATCTAGCTAAAAAAATGCAAAATCTAGTCGAAATTAGACGAAATATCAAGCAGCGCCAATTATTTAATAACATTTTTGCCCTAGTTGGTTTATTCATTATCTTAGTGGCAATTCTCATTTTATTGGCCTTAACTTTAAGAATGTTCATCGACGGAGCACCCCGTTTAAACTGGGGCTTTTTTAGCAATTTTCCCAGTCGCAGAGCTGAAAATGCCGGTATTTTATCCGCTTGGATTGGGACAACTTTGGTCATGTTGGTAACGGCTGTCGCAGCTGTACCAGTGGGAGTGGCTTCGGGAATCTACCTCGAAGAATACGCTAAAAAAAATTGGCTTGCTGATCTGATTGAAATTAATGTCACCAATTTAGCCGGTGTACCTTCCATCATTTACGGTCTTTTGGCACTAGGTTTATTCGTCTATGATTGGAGTCTTGGTGAAAGCGTCCTCACAGCGGGGTTAACTTTGGCTCTGTTGATTTTACCAGTGGTGATTGTGACAACCAGGGAAGCAATTCGCGCCATCCCGAATAGTCTCAGGGAAGCTGCTTACGCCATGGGGGCGACTAAATGGCAAGTTGTTCAAGATCACCTCCTGCCCTATTCCTTCGGTAGTATTTTGACGGGAGTAATCATTGGTTTGTCAAGGGCGATTGGCGAAACTGCCCCTGTCATTACCATTGGAGCTTTAACTTTTATTGCCTTCCTCCCCGATTCCCCCATTAAGTCAGAGTTTCCCTTTATTTCTTTTGAGTGGTTAAAAGCACCTTTTACGGTTATGCCAATTCAAATGTTTAATTGGGTATCTCGTCCACAAGCGGATTTTCAAGTTAATGCGGCAGCTGCTGGCGCTGTTTTGATTTTTATGACCTTGGGTATGAATGCTGTGGCTATTTATTTACGTTATCAATTACGGAAAGGAATCAAATGGTAGAACAATTAGAAAAGGCGATCGACTTTCAGCCCGTTGCTGAAGTAAAACACCTAGATTTTTATTACAGTGGCTTTCACGCCATCAAAAATGTCAATTTTGACATCCCGGAAAAAAAAGTAACCGCTTTAATTGGTCCGTCTGGTTGCGGGAAAACCACCTTATTGCGTTGTTTTAACCGAATGCATGATCTTTACCCCGGTAATCGTTATCAGGGTGGGATTTTGGTCAATGGTGTGAATATTTTGGCCAAAGAAGTTGACCCCATTGAAGTTAGAATGCGCATTAGCATGGTGTTTCAAAAACCGAACCCGTTTCCTAAGTCTATTTTTGAAAATGTGGCCTACGGTTTAAGAATTCGGGGCGAAAATTCCAGGACTGTACTTGACGAAAAGGTCGAAGATGCCCTCAAAAGTGCCGCCCTCTGGGAAGAAGCTAAGGACCGCTTGAATCAATCAGCTTATGACCTGTCCGGTGGTCAACAGCAACGTTTATGTATTGCCCGAGCGTTGGTGACAGAACCAGAAATTGTTTTATTCGACGAGCCAACCTCAGCCCTTGATCCCATCGCCACTAATAGCATTGAGGAATTAATGAGCGGTTTGAAGCAAAAAGTAACCATTTTGATTGTTACCCATAGTATGCAGCAGGCTGCCCGTTTTTCCGACTATACAGCTTTTATGTATATGGGAGAATTAATCGAATTTGACAAAACCGAGACCATTTTTTCCCAACCAGCCCAAAAACGCACCCAAGATTACCTCAGTGGTAGAATCGGTTAACCTTTGGTACGGTTCGGTTATTACTACTTGACAATGGTTAAAAAAGGTTCACAAATAACACACTTTCTTAAAAAATTGGTTATAATCGTTTTTAATTCCTCGTTGGGGGAATCAATGTCGTTGTTGTTTAGGAATTGATTATGACCTATACTTTTGATATTGTGGGAATTACTCCTATTTTAACCTTTTTTAACTATCAAGAAGAGGTTGAAAACAGTCCTAGTCGCGCCAAAACCTATTTACCGAGTTATGAATGTAGTCTCGACGGTTTTATTAAATCTACCGAAATAATCCCGAATAAACCTGACTGGAATTGGGATGAAGTAGTGGAAACCATGGTTAAATTTTGGCTAGAAAATGAACCGACTATTAAACAGTGGAAATCCCAATTACTATCTGTTACTAATGACAGTTTTCTCGTCGCTAGAGTCGCTAATTTTAACCTGCTTAGAAGGGAATTTGAAACTATTATTAATCATTAATCCAGAAACCAGATTTATCTAAAAAATCTGGTTTCTCATCTTTATACTAAGGCTTTGACTACCTTATCTAAACCTACTGAATGGGAAGCTTTAAATAATAGGCGATCGCCTTCAACCATCACTTCTTTTAACCTTTGAATCAGGTCATCATGGGTTACAAAACACTCAGTATTAATATTACCAGCACCTTCGGCAATTTTCTCAGCTTCGGGATCATCTATTAATACAAATAACAGGTTTAAATCCATATTTTTAAAGGTTTCTCCCACTTCAAAATGTGATTTTGCTGAAAAGTCTCCTAGCTCTTTCATAGTACCTAATACTGCTATTTTTCGCTCTCCTTCTGTATCTTTTAATAACTGTAAAGCAGCGATCATGGACTCTTTTCCCGCATTATAAGTCTCATCTAAAATAACAATATTCTCGCCAATTTTAAACTTTTGAGAACGTCCTTCTGGCATTTCAATATTAACACCATTAGCAATACTTTCTAGTGAGATTCCTAACAGTTTTCCGATTGCTAAAGCTGCTAAATAATTTAACGCATTGTGACGACCTTCTAATGGTAATTTTACCCTAATTCCCTCGACTTCCATTGTTTGGGAATCAATTATTTGCCCTTTTAAATTTCCTCCTTCTAAACCATAAGTTAGGGTTTTTCCTTGCCAATATTTCGCCGCAGTTTTCATTAATAAGTTGTCGTCTTGGTTTAAAACGGCAATACTATCAAGGGACATATTGGCCAATAATTCGCATTTAGCTTCGGCGATCGCCTCTGTTGAACCAAGTCGGCCAATATGCGCTGTACCCACGTTGGTAATTACCCCAATGGTCGGTGCAGCAATCTTGGTTAGTAAAGCAATTTCTCCCCGACCTCTCATGGCCATTTCCACCACCGCAAAATTATCCTCTGTGGAAATACTTAAGAGGGTTTTTGGTACACCAATTTCGTTGTTAAAATTAGCAACGGTTTTCTGCACCCTTCCTTGGGTAGTTAAAACAGCGGTGATTAATTCCTTCGTAGTGGTTTTACCTACTGATCCCGTAATACCAATTATCGGTATTTCTAACTGTTTTCGCCACCAATTAGCCAGATTTTGATAAGCAACTAGGGTATTTTCTACGTAAAAATACGGGATATTTAAAGTTGAATCGAACATGGTAAGATCGGAAATTACTAGGGCACTTGCACCCTTATTTATCGCATCAGAAATGAAATTATGGCCGTCAAAATTTTCACCTTTTAATGCTACAAAAAGTTCCTTTTTTTGTAGATTTCTAGTATCAGTAGAAATACCTGTAACTATGAGATTAGAAAGATGAGAAGAGAGGGAAAAATTAACAGGGGTAAGAATTTCAGTCAGTTGAGTTAAGGGAATTTTCACAGACATAAAGATCATTTAAAACAAAAAAACAAAAAGTTATTTTAATATAGGAAAATTCACAGGTTAACAGTGATATAAATCACTGACTTCTCTGATAGTTTTTGGTTATTGTAAGGATAGAAGAACCAGGTCTTAAAAACCTTTCTAACTTCTTTATTCCCGACATTTTTCCATGATACAGCCATTTAGTTAAATTCCCTGAAATGTAAAGATAACATCAAGATTGCTTGACCTCTTATTCTAGTTATGTTTTTGAGATATTATCAAATAAGATGGAAAGTTAATCGAGTTTATCAAGGAGGGTATGCAAAATAAATCAAGCTACTTGGTTCTGAATCATTCTAAAATCAATAATTTATATTGCTCTTTTATTAAAAACCTTATCATAAAATATACACAGGAGGGCGGATGATGATGAATTCTGCCTTAAAAAACAGTCAAAATCTCAATCTCTCTCAAGAAGAACAAAAATTGTACGATTATTTACTTCAATGCGTACAAACATTAATCCCTGAAGAAATGATTAGATTATTTCGCCTCCTTTTCATTGAGGGCGGAATCACTGATAATGAGGAGATTCGGAACTCACTAGCTTTACTTGTCAATGCAAAAAATGTAGATCAAGATTTTAAATTTATTTTAAATCGTTGTTGTCACATTTTAGTTAATAGTTGGCAAATAAATCCTGAATTTCAAAAATATATTCCTGAGTTGGTAGCTTTATTTGGACGACTTCACCCTCCTAGCTTAACAGCGAATAGAACCTCAAGAAAAATTAGATTATTAGTTAGGGATTTTGTGGATACCCAACAATATTACTCTTTAGAACGTTTAGCAAGAGTAATCAATGAAAACCAACAAAAGAAAGTCGAAATAGCGACATCTGTAGGGGAATTAATTAATCGTTATCCCTACATTTATGATCATTGTCTTTTGACCGAAGATACGACAGAAGATCAACGTCGCACCGTAAGAAGAATGAAAGCACAAAGTGAGAAAAAATTTGAAGTTGACATTTCCCATTATGTCACCTATCAAGTTCGTTTGGCCCAAATGAAACGCCAACAACAACAACCACAATCAGGTTTAATTCTTCCTAAAAACGTGATTCAAAGAGTAGAAAATCCTACCCTCTTAACTGACAGAGAATTAGGAGTAGCTTTGAAAAAATTTGCCGGTAAAGTGGAAGGAGGTTATACCTATAAAGAATTATCCAGAAAATTTGTTAATCATGTACAAGATTTATCTTCCTATAAATCCTACAAAGATAGTTTATATGAATATGTTGCTTCTGGAGTCGATCCTAAATACGGAAAAGTTAACTTCAATAATAAACTGTATAATAATATCAATAATATTATGCCCCAATCTCATTTACAAAAACCAGATGAGTTTTTACAATTGCGCACTTCTACCCAATTATTAAACTATTTAGTGGTAGAAAGTGAACAAAGTATGCAGCATTATGTTTTTGTTGATATGATTACAAATATGGGTGCATCTTCGACCATTGGCCTATTATTGAAAATCGTTTTATCCTGCCCAAAATTAAAACCATTTTTAGAAAGAAAATTCGCCCTGTTATTTAAACATTATGAATCTTTTACTAGGGATGGAGTACCCTGGTTAGTAAGAGCAATGGAAAATCTGAACATCGCTTTTAGCACTAATTTTGGCAAAGCAGATGTCTCCTTTTTGAAATATATCATGTAACAATTAACAATTTTTCCTTTCCTGTAATTTTAGTAAAATTGAACCGTGAATTTCCTTTGTAATGGGATAATAATATGCCAAAATTAAGCCCATTATTAAAAATAAAGTTGGTAAAGGACCAATGGCAATTCTAATCGCAAGTAAAGCAGTTTCTGGTTGTTGTAAATCAGTTTTCCCCTCAATAAAACCTGCTAATTCCAAACCTTGACCGACCAAAAATAACCCCAAAGCTAAACCAATTTTTTGTAATAAAACCATAAAACCGTAAAAAATTCCCTCCCGACGTTGACCAGTATTTAACTCATCTAAATCAATTACATCTGGTATCATTGACCACGGAATCAGGTAAGCAACAGAAACCCCAAAACCAGCAAGAAAAGCCAGAAAATACATCAGCAATACTTGATTTGGTTGCAGGAAAAATAGGCCACCTTGGGCTATAATCCAGAGAATTGAACCCATAAAATAAACCGCTTTTTTGCCGTATTTCTTACTTAAAAAACTGCCAAAAAAGAGCATAATTAAAGCATTTCCCTGCACCATTAAGGCCACTTGAGGAAAAATCTCCTGTGATAAACCCATCCAATTAACAACAAAATAGGGCAAAATTGAAGCCGTTAACTGAACACCTAACCAAGAACATAAATAAATACCAATTACATACAAAAAAGGGCGATTAGAAAAGGCAATTTTAAGTTGTTCCACCAAGGATATCTCAACAGTTGACTCTGACATTAAAGAAGCAGAAATTAGATGACTTTCAGGAAGGGAAAAAATCAAAGTAATTCCAGCCATGATTATTAATAAACCTAAACTAACCGCCAAAACAAGCCCTAAAACACTGGTTAAAGTACCTGTTACCCCAAAAATAACCAAAATAGCGCCAAAAATGCTTAAAAATGCGCCTAGCTTGCGTCTATGTGCATAATTTAACAGGGGTGTAGCCCCTCGCTCTTGAATCCTTAATACACACCAAAGCAGAGAAACAACTGAAAAAACTGAGCCTATTAAACCTAAAATTAAATATTGTAATCTTGGATTATCGGGATAATTACTAAAGATAATTTGCGCTAAAATTAACGAGAAAATGCTTCCACCAATGGAAAAAGCAAAGCGAAAACTATTAAGACTGGTCCGCTCATTATAATCCGTTGTTAACTCCGGAGTTAAAGCAGTATAAGGTAAATTAACCGCTGTATAAGCGAGGTTAAAAATAATACCAATAAACACATAATAACTAAACAGAAACCAGTCATTTATCGACTCATTTTCGCTAAAATTCGGCACAATCCATTGTAGGAAAAAAATTAAACCAAACGGGATAACTCCTCCGACCATCCAAGGTAGCCTGCGTCCCCAATGCGTCTTGGTTTGATCGCTCCAAATCCCGACAATTGGGTCATTGATAGCATCGGCGATTTTGCCAATCATCAAAATACTACCAGCTAAACCAGGAGAAAGTCCAGCTACTTGGGTAAAGAAATATAACAGGAAGAATACTAAAATATTAGCAGTAATAGCCGCTCCCAAATCCCCAGCACCATAGGCTAATTTAGTCGAAAAATTAAGTTTTTCAGTCATAATAAGTACCTAAGCAAAATTAATTACATACTCTTTTCCCAAATTATCCATAACTTTTTTGAGATAATTTAACAAATTTTTCCAGCTTTTATAAGCACTTATTTCAATCCATTCATATTTTATAAATCTCCATAATATTTCAATTAAGTTTTCTTTTGGTGAATAAGTGGGTAACCAAAACAAATATAAATTTTTTGCTTCCCATTCTTCTAGTTTCTTTATGATGGCATCGCTGGTATGAATTGATGCTTGATCCAGTATAATTACTG
>JAABRE010000082.1 GCA_011391125.1 Synechococcales cyanobacterium S06 | reverse complement strand
CATTGGTTTAGACGAATCAATCTGTCATGGTGATTTGAGTTGATTATGGGTTTTTATTACTGTAATTGTAAAGTTTTGTAACGACTTTCACCATTTCTGTATATTTTTATAAGGGATGACTAGTAATAAAATGGATAATTTTCCATTTTAAATTTTCTTCAGCTTGTAACTTGGTTTTGTTAGATTCTAATTTAATTTTACTTAATTGCTTATGAATGGACACTTTGTTTAATTTATCATGAAGATATCCTAGTCCAACTGATATTATAGCTATCAAAAGAAGAAAAGAACAGAATCCATTCCATCCATAATCAATAGCGCTAAAGAGAATCATAATTGTTATAAAAAAACAAATAGTATATCCGAATGTTTGTCCTGCTATTGTTTCTCCTTGAGCTATTTTAATTTTGTCATTAGCTTCTTTTTCTATTCTGGAAAAAGATTTAAGATAAGGAATCATTTGATTGACAAAATCGTTTAAAAATCTCCGATCAGGTTCTCTACTTAAATTCAAATCAATTCTCATAATCCTTTTTACCATTAAAAGAATATTATGTAAATCAGCCGGTTTCCAAGAAGTACCACAATTTAAACAAACAACAGAGTTTCTTTCATCTCCTCCTGTAACAGCTCCCACAACTCCTCCAGCCTTTCCAAACAACAAATAACCCGCAGCTGCTCTACCCCAGTCAACATTAGTATCCTTAGTTAATTGAATATGCTCTGAACCACAATTAGGACAATTGGCCATTTTTGCTCCTTAATCTTGATTTATTTTTAGCTAAAATTATAAATCAAAACTAGAAAAAAATCATCTTTTAGTAAAAAAAAGTAGCAGTGACTAAAAAATATAATCTATTAATTAGGGCTATCCCGACATCTTGTGAAATAACCTATTTTTTGTTACAAATATCGTAGGGGTGAACGGCCGTTCACCCCTACAAAATTAATGTTATAAGTTTAACTTATCACCATAAAGTTAAGAGAGCCTTAATTAGCATTAAACATTCTTTTTGCTGCCTACTCTAATAATTTTATGTAACAATAAAAAAATGTTAAAACTAAGGCTAAAAATAGGAGCATAAAAACCATGAGTCAAGCAAGAGGAAAAGAAGAATTAATGATGATAAAATTTAAGCAATTATCACCAGAAAAACAGCAAGAATTACTGGATTTTGCCGAATTTTTAGAGCAGAAAACAGAGCAATTAATAGATAAAAAAGAGGAAGATTTTTTTGCTATAGCAGGTATATGGGAAAATCGAAAAATAAACAGTAATTCACTGCGTCAAGTAGCTTGGGGAGAAGAGACTAAATGATATTATGTGACACCAATATTTTAATCGAATTGTATAAAAATAATCCCCAAATTATTACGGAACTTCATCAAATTAGGGTAAATAATATAGCTATTAGTGTCATAACTCAAAGTGAATTATATTTTGGTGCTCTTAATAAAACAGAATTAAATAACATAAAAAAACACTTAAATTTAATTCATATTTTCCCACTAGACCTAACAATATCCAATCAATTTATGGAACTAATGGAAACATATTCCCTTAGTCATAAACTAACTATTCCTGATGCTTTAATCGCCGCTACTGCTTTAGTTCACGAAATGGAATTATACACATTAAATCGTAAGGATTTTCGTTTTATTAAAGGATTAAAATTATATGAGCCTATAATAATTTAAACTAAATTTACTAAAATATAAAGTCCCCTGTCGTTTTTGCCAGAGATAATCAAAGCATTGTAAACACCGCAAAATGTAACAATAGAAATAAACAATTATAAAAAACAGACCATGATTAAATTAACAGGAAGCGAAATCAGAGATAAATTTCTCAACTTTTTTGCCGACAGAGGACACCAAAAATTGCCGAGTGCCTCATTAGTTCCCGAAGATCCCACCGTTTTATTAACCATCGCCGGAATGTTGCCCTTTAAGCCCATCTTTTTAGGACAGAAAAAACCCGACTTTCCCCGCGCGACAACCTCGCAAAAATGTATCAGGACCAACGACATCGAAAACGTGGGTAGAACAGCGAGACATCACACCTTTTTTGAGATGTTAGGAAACTTCAGCTTCGGTGATTACTTCAAAGAACAGGCGATCGCCTTCGCGTGGGAACTTTCCACCAAAGTTTATCAACTTCCCCCCGAAAGGTTGATAGTCAGCGTTTTCAGGGAAGATGACGAAGCCTTCGCTATTTGGAAGGATCAAATCGGCATCCCCGAACATCGTATTCAACGCATGGACGAAGCAGACAACTTTTGGGTTTCTGGTCCAACTGGTCCCTGCGGTCCTTGTTCAGAAATTTACTATGATTTTAAACCCGAATTGGGCGATGCACACATAGACTTAGAAGACGACACCCGTTTTATCGAGTTTTACAATCTCGTATTTATGCAGTATAACCGAGACACAGAGGGCAATTTGACACCTTTGCAGAATAAAAACATCGACACGGGAATGGGTTTAGAAAGGATGGCGCAAATCCTGCAACAAGTGCCGAATAATTACGAAACTGACCTCATTTTCCCCATTATTCATACAGCGGCGGAAATTGCCAACCTCGAATATGGGAACTGCGATGAGAAAACCAAGGTTTCACTGAAGGTAATTGGGGATCATGTGCGATCGGTTGTTCATATGATTGCAGATGGAATTACAGCGTCAAACATTGGCCGTGGTTACGTTTTGCGTCGTTTAATCCGTCGGGTTGTTCGTCATGGTCGTTTGATCGGTATTAATGGCGAATTTACCACCAAGGTTGCGGAAACTGCCATGCAACTATCGGAGTCAGTTTTCCCCAATGTGAGGGAAAGGGAAACCGTGATTAAAGGGGAGTTACAACGGGAAGAAGCGCGCTTTTTAGAGACTTTGGAAAGGGGTGAAAAGTTGCTTGCTGAGATTTTACAACGGGAAACCAGTCAAATTTCTGGCATGGATGCGTTTACTTTGTATGATACCTTCGGTTTTCCCTTGGAATTAACCCAAGAAGTTGCGGAGGAAAATGGTCTAACCGTTGATATACAAGGGTTTGAGACGGAGATGGAAGCGCAAAGAAAACGCTCCCAAGCTGCCCATGAAACCATTGATTTAACCGTGCAGGGTAGTTTGGATAAGTTGGCCGAACATATCCACCCCACGGAATTCAAGGGTTATAGCGAACCTCAGTTAACTGCAAGGATAGAAGCTGTTTTAGTCGAGGGTAAGTTGGTTGAATCAGCCAGCGTAGGGGTGAATGGCCGTTCACCCCTACAAATCATCCTCAAGGAAACCCCATTTTATGCGGAATCTGGGGGGCAAATTGGCGATTGCGGCTATTTAACTGGCGATAATTTGGTGATTCGCGTTGAAGATGTGCAGAAAGAATCGGGAATTTTCGTGCATTTTGCATACATAGAACGTGGTACGGTTCAAGTGGGCGACAAAGTAACCGCAACCATAGACAGAGCTTGTCGTCGACGCGCCCAAGCGAACCACACGGCAACCCATTTATTGCAAGCTGCGTTGAAGAAATTGGTGGATGAAAGTATTTCCCAAGCGGGTTCTTTGGTGGCCTTCGATCGCCTGCGTTTCGACATCAACTTCCATCGAGGGCTGACTGTGCAAGAGTTACAGCAGGTTGAGGAGCAGATTAATACTTGGATTGCCGAAGCACACGACACCGAAATTTCGATTAAAAGTTTAGATGAAGCTAAAGCCATGGGTGCAGTGGCCATGTTCGGCGAAAAATACGGCGATGAAGTGAGAGTCATTGACGTACCGGGGGTTTCCATGGAATTATGCGGAGGAACTCATGTGAGAAATACCGCCGAAATTGGGCTATTTAAAATAGTATCAGAAGTGGGCATTTCTGCGGGAGTAAGACGCATTGAAGGAGTGGCTGGTCCGGCGGTTTTAGAGTACCTTAATATTCGGGAGCAAGTTGTTAGGGAATTGGGCGATCGTTTTAAGGTAAAACCAGAGGAAATTACCGAGAGAATTACCAATTTACAACAGGAATTAAGGACAACTCAAAAGGAATTAGAAACTGTAAAACAGGATTTGGCGATCGCCAAATCAGAGCAATTATTAGATCAGGCAATTACGGCGGGAGAGTATAAAATCTTAGTAGCAAATCTGGGTAGCGTTGACGCAGAAAGTTTGGCAACAGCAGCCAGTCGTTTACAACAGAAATTAGGTGATTCGGCGGTAATTTTAGGAGCAATTCCCGAGGAAGGAAAGGTTAGTTTAGTGGCAGCATTTAGCACAAAAATTAACAAGGAAAAACAATTACAAGCTGGTAAATTTATCGGTCAAATTGCTAAAATTTGTGGGGGAGGAGGCGGAGGCCGTCCCAATTTAGCGCAAGCCGGAGGCAAAGATGCAAGTAAGTTACCCGAAGCTTTAGAAGCTGCGAAAAAACAGTTGCTTGACGCTTTAAGTTAAAGGTTGGTTGTTGCGCTTTAGCGCTAAAGCACAACAACTAACCTAATATTTTCAGATTAAAAGGAGGCGTTGCACCTATGCAAGATGATTTGATATTTATTCTCAATGTAGGGGTAGGTCTTGTGCCTATCCCTACCCGATCAGGGTTTCCGGGGGCCACCAGGTAGGGGTAGGTCTTGTGCCTACCCTGCCCCTACAATTTCATCTTAGAGTTATGCAACCCGAAAAGATTTAGCTATTAAACCTTTTTTTCTGCTAGGGATCAGAAATCCGATTTTTAACCAAAAGAGATGCAAAACCGAAAAACTGGCAAAAATCGGATTTCTAGTTTACGTCTAATTGTTGCAATCTTATAGTGATTCCAATTAAGATTAAAACAGTTGAAAAATAGGTTCGTAGTTGCGCTTTAGCGCTTCTTAGGACTAAAGTCCAACAACAAACTAAAAACTTTTGTTTAATTTTTATTTGGAATTACTATAAATGAAATTTGGATTAGTTTTCCATAGTTGTCATCCTACTTAAGGATTATGTTTTTAAAATCTATGTTGTCGATTACTAAATAAATTGACTTTCGTTATTATAGCTATTTTTTACACGTAAGTATATACGTAATATATAAATAATTATAAAGTTTGTGTAAAGTTTTTTGGTAATTTGTAAAGCTTTGGTAAAGTTGGTTTTACTTAGAAAAAGATGCTATTAATTAACTATATAAATAAAATTTTCAAATCTTCTTAATTTAAGGAAACATGATTAATAAAACCAAGCCAATTGCTGATAGTAAATTATCAGATCAATATTTAACACTGCGAAAAGTTTTACAAAATCTGCTCCCCCTTGGGATAAGTAATCAATTAGATGACCATCTAATTCAAGCTTTTCAATTCGTCGAGTTTCAATTTGGGGATCCTATTGTTAATATTTCGCCCCAGATCAAGGAAAATGAACTCAATTCCCAAGACTTTTATTTTGTTTGTCAAGGAAGAGTCAGATTAGTGGGTTTCAATACTAGCCAACAACGACAGGTTTCTGTTAATTTGCTCACCGAAGGTGCTTGTTTTGGCGGAGATGGACTCTGGAGTCAAGTTGTTCACCCCTATCAGGGGATATCCACCAATGGGGTATTAATCGCCAAAATTTCCCTGGATCAATTAACTCCCTGGTTGAATCAATTACCGGAATTAAATCATTATTGTTGTACCAAGACTCAAGAACGACAAGCTTTAATCTTTTTTAAAACTTGTACCGAATTTGCCGAACTTTCTAGTCGAAGATTACAACAGTTGTTGCCTTATCTGAAGGAAAAAATGATTTCGGCGGGAAAATTTCTAGATTTAAAAGATTCGGGTCATTTTTGGCTGCGTAATGGCAAAATTCACGATTTAGCGCTGGAAATTGGTAGTTCTTGGGGTTATCCTAACAAAATCCCGTCCGACTGGATTGCTGAAACTGATCTTTATCTCTATCAAATTTGGCCACAAGATTGGAACAGCATTCAATCAATAGTAACATCGGCGGAAACCTCCACCAGTGAACCAGTGTCCCAACTTGAGCAAAACATACAAGCGACCCCGCCTCCGATCAACTCTAACGGTCATAAACCGTCAATTGTGGTTCAAGGGGAATCAAATCCCATCGAATTTCCTAAACCTTTACGATCGCGCCAAAGATTCTGGCCTAGTTATCCTTTCATTGAGCAGCAAAGTGCCGCAGATTGCGGGCCGACTTGTTTAGCGATGATTAGCCAATTTTGGGGCAAACGATTGAGTCTCAATTTTTTGCGTAATTTGGCCGAAGTGGGACGTTCGGGGGCTTCTTTAAAAAACTTGGCGAAAGCAGCAGAAAGATTGGGTTATCAAGCTCGACCGGTGCGAGCCAGTTTGAACCGTTTATTGGAACAGAAAAATCCTTGGATTGCTCACTGGGAGGGCGATCATTATATAGTTGTCTATCGAACCAAGGGAAACCGCATTCTTGTGGCCGACCCCGCCAAGGGGAAGCTTCTTTTAACCCGTCCAGAATTTTTGGCTGGATGGACTGGGTATGCTTTATTACTCGATCCTACCGAAGGTCTGAATCAAATTCCCACGGAAAAACGCTCTCTGGGACGATTTGTCAAGTTACTTTTACCTTTTAAAAGGTTGGCGATCGAAATTCTGATCGTTTCGTTTTTGATTCAGGTATTTGGACTGGTGAGTCCTTTATTTACCCAAATTATTCTCGATCAGGTGGTGGTTAATAAAAGCCCAACGACGTTGAATGTTTTTGCCCTTGGCGTTTTGTTGTTTGGCATTTGGAGCATTATTTTAAATGCGATTCGACAATATCTCTTGAGCTATCTTTCAAATCGCCTCGATCTGACCATGGTTAGTGGTTTTATTCGCCATACTTTGCTGCTCCCGCTCAAATTTTTTGAATTTCGTCATGTGGGGGATATTATTACGAGGGTTAATGAAAACCAGAAAATTCAAAGGTTTTTACTCAATCAAGTGGTGTTGGCTTGGTTAGATTTTCTGATGGGTTTTGTCTATTTGGGATTGATGCTGTATTACAATTGGCGATTGACTATTTTGATTGTGGCATTGATCCCACCGATCATGATTTTAACTTTGGCTGCGACACCTTTATTACGTCAGGTTTCCCGGGAAGTTTTTAATCACTCGGCCGAACAAAATTCGGCTTTGGTGGAAACCATTACCGGAGTGGCGACGGTTAAGGCAACGGCCACAGAACGAGAATTGCGTTGGCGTTGGGAAGATCGTCTCACTAATTATCTTAATGCTCAATTTCGCAGTCAAAAATTAGGCATTAAACTTCAAGCTGCAAGTGGTTTAATCAATTCTTTGGGCAGTACGGCTTTGTTGTGGTACGGTGCAAGTTTGGTGATTCAAGATCAATTAACGATTGGTCAGTTTGTCGCTTTTAATATGATGATTGGCAAAGTTCTCAATCCCATTCTCTCTCTGGCCAATCTTTGGGATGAATTGCAAGAGGTTTTGATTTCGGTGGAACGACTCAACGACGTTTTTGACACTGAACCCGAAGAAACCCCCGGACAACCCATGTTGGTTTTGCCTCCGATTAAGGGCGATATTACCTTTGAAAATGTGACTTTTCGCTATGAACGCGATGAAGAACGTAATACTCTCCAGAATATTTCTTTTGAGGTTAAAGCGGGGCAAACTGTGGCGATCGTTGGCCGTAGTGGTTCGGGTAAAACGACTTTGGTTAAGCTTTTGCAAGGACTTTATGATCCCGAAAGTGGTCATATTTGCGTTGATGGCCATGATCTTAAACACATTTCCCCCCATTCTTTGCGTTCTCAACTTGGTGTTGTTCCCCAAGAATGTTTCTTGTTTTCGGGAACTATTTTGGAAAATATTACCCTTTATCGCCCAGAATTCCCCTTGGAGCAAGTGATTGAGGTGGCTAAACTGGCGGAAGCCCACGCTTTTATTCAAGGCTTGCCCCTTGGTTATAATACCAAGGTTGGGGAACGGGGCATGAACTTTTCCGGTGGACAACGCCAAAGAATTGCGATCGCCAGAGCGTTGCTGGGAGAACCACGTATTCTGATTTTAGATGAAGCGACCAGTTCCCTTGATACCGAGTCAGAACGACGTTTTCAGGAAAATCTGACTAGGATGAGTCGCGATCGCACCACTTTTATTATTGCTCACCGTCTCTCCACTGTCCGTAATGTGGATTATATCCTCGTTCTTGATCGAGGAATCGTAATTGAACAGGGAAATCACACTCAACTGATGGCCTTACAAGGACTTTATTTCCATTTGGTGGATCAACAACTCAATCTTTGAACTTAACCGGGGAAAAAAGAGCGTTTCCCCCCACTATTGAGAGGATAAAAATTATGTCTGTGATTAATTTTTCCGCTTCTGAAATTAGTCTAACAATCCAGAACTTTAATCAAATTCCCGCTGATGTGGGAGTTGATGTGGATGTTAGGGCAATTCTTGTCGATCAAAACGGTTTCACACAAACTAATATTGATGGAGATGTTACTTTTTTATCAGATCAAATAAATTCAATTGCGTCTGCTAATTCTAATTTAATAAGCTCTACTTTTAACGTTCTACCAGATGAGGCAATAACTCCACAATACTTAGCAAAAAACGAAATTTCAGCTAATCTTTTGGGGCAATTTTATCTGGGGGGAAATGAGTTTTTTAACTTTGATTTACAAGCTTCTTTGAATCTCAAAACTTTTACCAACAATCTAACCGTAAATAGTCTTAGTTCTTCGGGAAATATCTCTTTAATTTTACAAAATAGTGTGAATCAAGAAATTATTGATTTCTTCCATCTTTTTGGTATTGTTAACACTAATTCCACTGAGAAGATGAATGAAGATTTTTTTATGTTTCGTACCAGTCCCAACTTTACTATCACTGAATATCAGGAAGATATCTTCTTTAATGAGCTTTCCCATCAAGAATATATTAATGTTACCACAAATGGATTATTTCAGACCTATTTTGAAGAACCTACTCTGATCAATTTAATTGCAGTGACTCAATCTTGCAATTACAGTTCTGATGCCGTGGATGTTTGTGTCAAAATTATTGAACCGTCTAGTAATTTCGCTTTAATTCTCTTGTTATTCTGTTTGGGTGGGAGAACTATTTTCCTCAGAATTGTGAAGTAGATAATTCATCTCACTCGTTAACCATTGTTCAAACATTTTTTGCAGAATTTCTTCGGAAATCTCAGGAGTTAATTCTGCCTCAATAAATTCTTCAACCATGAGAATATGATAACCTTGTTCGGTTTTAAAAGGAAGAATTGGTTGTCGTGGTTTCGCTTTAAATACTTTAGCCGAAATATCGGGCTGAATGTGCCAACGATACAGTTTTCCTTCATAACCACAATGTAATCTCCGTTTTTCCTCAATATCATAAAGATGTGCCGCTTGATAAAAACTCATTTCTTCTTCTTCTATTTGATAAAAGATTTCCCAAACTAATTTATCATAAGGTACGATAATTTGATAAAGAATTACTTGATCAAAATTGATTCGATTTTGAGAGAAAAACTTATTAACTTCTTCTTTAAATAGTGATTCTGCTAATTTTTGACGCAGTAATTTTTGAGAAATTCCTGCTTCCCAGTCGTCAACTGAGACTATTTGCTCTGCTAACCAAGCGTAGGTATCAGAAGATTTTTCTAAACGTTTTTCTTGGCGTTGGCGATCGCATTCAAGCTGAATTTCTTCGGGTGTTACAAGCAGGTTTTTTTGTTGAGCTTTTTGCTCAATAATTCTCTGTTCAATAATTTTTTGAGATATTTCTTTTAATTGGAAGTTCCTTTTTAAAAAAGCGATAATTTCCTCTAATTCCATTGTTTTTTTTATTTTGACAGAAAAGGAATTAACCATATATTTGTTCTCCTAGGGAGGTGATTTATTCTAATAATTAATCCTATTCAAAAAACTAATAAATTATAAGATAGCAATCATAATGTTCCTTGTGTAGAGACGTTGCATGCAACGTCTGGTCCAGTAAGGGTTTGGTGAAAACAATTTTTGACAACCTATTTATGATTGCTATAATTTGATGGGTATTTTATTGCTTAGAAATCACCTTAAATTATTGCTACTGTCATAATCAATTAAACACTGATAAAATTATACAATTTAACAATCAGATGCTATCTCTTATAATTTTTACAAGATAACTATGGAAAAATTCATAATAATTCAATATTTAATTACGGCAAAAAATTCAGCGATTAAAAGAACTTAACGGCTGAAATTCCGACAAGGTAAACTTTTGAGAATAGGGTAATTTTAGAAAAGTAATAAAAATTTATTTAATTATTATTACCCATTATGATTACTTTTTAATAATCGTAAAAATTATGACATTTTTACTAAAAGTTTTCTTAAAAGTAGGGGCACGATTTCCCACTCCCTACTACTTACTGCTGATTATTTTGGTATCATAACTTAACTTTTAATTCCTAATGCAAAAGATTGAGCAATTACTAAAGCAATTTTATTGCCAATGGCAATACCAAAACCAAAAGTAACCCCAACAGCTGCGGCTCCAGCATTGTCAAATACGGCATCAGAATCCCAATCAAAGTCAAAGTCGAAAAAACTGGCACTACCTTTGATTGTATTAGTTTCTGGTAAATCATTTTCGCAAAAGTTAATATCTTTAATGATAATTTGACTCATTTTTTTTCTCCTTATTTCTATTGTTTAACTAGTGAAATTAGCTAGGTTAAATTCCCAAAAAAGGTCCAGGAGCAAAAGCAAAAGTAAACGAGTAACTTTTAGTCAAAGCAAATGTACTTCCTAGGGATAAAACTATGGATAAAGCCTCTATCTGAATACCACCATTCAGATTTATTTCCTCAGTTTCCGAGATACTTTTTACATGGTCTAAATCACAAATTTTCATAATTTTCTCCTCTTCAAACTGTTTTCGAGTTTCACTATCTTAATTTTAAAATAAGCCCTTCCATGACAGGTCGGACTTTTTCAAAAATCACTTTCTTAAATGCCCAATGCGAGAGCAAGTTGGCCACCTGCCACCATGTTGATACCGAATTTACCGGAGGAAATTGCTATACCAGGACTTTCAGTAGTCAAAAATTCAGCCTGTGTTATGTTAGCCATGGAAATTAAACTACCAATACTCAAAAACTCAAGCTTAAAAGTAATACTGGCAAAACTGCCTTCAATTTCTCTAGCTTCAGAAACGACTTCAATATGCTCTAAATCAGAAATAATCATTTTTTTACTCCTTGTAAAATTATAAACGATAACCATTTTTGCCAAAATTGATTTAAACTTATTACTAATATCAAAAAACTTAATTTTTCCTAAGTTTATCTCAATTTTGGCATCAACTATTTAAGTTAACTGTTCATATCATAAATTGTCTAAAATGCTCTGTGTTGCCATATTGGCACTCAATATTTTAGGCATAAACTAAAGCAAAAAAAATATCTAGTTTAAGAAACTTAGATATTTAATCTTTGAAATATATAGGTTTTATGTAGAGACCATACTACGTCTCTACCATCTTGAAAACTATAGTTTATCAATTTAAAAACCGCTATAACCTAAGATGGATCACTAATAGCAATGGAGCTCGAACTTCCATTCGATGAACTCATAACTCCACCCGCAACAAGATTTGTCTCGGAATTGCTAAAAATAGTCGTATTTGCACCGAAAGAACCTTCGGCAGAAGCACCAACAACAGATGTTGCCAGACCCAGTAAAATAAGTCCCCCAGGATTAAATAGCTCATGTCTTTTCTCAAAATAATCCTGTGAGACGATTCCACCTAATATGTTGAGGTCAATAACTGTAATTTTTTGATCATCTAAATCAGCAATAATCATTGTATTTGCCTCTTTAAGTTCAACCCTATTTTTGGGTAAAAATAACGGAGAGTATTCCAGTCATAAATAACCCTAAAGTTTACCTAGAATTTTGCAATTTACTCAGAAAGATTATTGCTAAACTTTGTTAATAAAAGTGCCATATTTTCGGTTTATAAACTTCAGTTTTTACGACTGAAATACTCATTTATTTATTACTAGACAAGCTAAAAGCTTACTATTCTAAACGTATGCTTCACCACCAGAAAAGGAAATAGAACTAGCAACTTTAAGTCCAGTAAAAGACGAAGCAAAAGTTTTAGTATAAGTGGAGCTGTATGATTCAGCTTGACCAGTAGCATCAGCAAGAGCATCAGCAAGAGCTTGAGAAAATGCGCCTTTAACTTCATCGGAAACGTTTTGTAAATAGTTGATATCTTTGATTAACATGATCTTATCTCCTTGTTTTTATAGTTCCCTTAATTAATTAGGGATTTAATCTTTACTCTTTGAATATAACTGGTTAAACAGAGGTCATGTTGCCAATTTGGCAGGTCTTTTTTTTCTTTAAAAATACCACCAATTTTTTGCACCTCCAACTATTTGTGATTCCTGATGATCAGCTTTCTCTAAATAGCTTAAATCCCGAATTCCTTTACTTTCGGACTTAGAAAAATTAGGGTTAGATTTATTCGTGGAAACTTTATTATTCTGTGACTCTGCTTTCGGCTTAGCAAGGCAATTATCTTTAATTAAACGGTTATAAGTTCTGTAGGGAATGTAATGAAGGGGATTGTAGCCCGCAACCCGCAAAATTAACACGCAGGCCCAAGAATATTTGCCGGCCAAAATCGCCTCGATAATACCCTCAAACTCTTTCTCTGTCATGCTTTTCGTGAGTTTATTTTGATTGTTAGAAATTGATTGAAACATGATCAAAATTCCTTTTTAATTAAAGTTGTTTTTTATGAAAAAATTGATTTTAAAGAGTGATACCATTTTTTTGCATTTTCCTAATCGGATCAAGCAAAACATCAAGGATGCGACGACGACGAATTAGAATATCCGCATTAACAGTTTGCCCCGGTTTAAAGGTAATCATTTGCTGATTTTTATTGACATAATCTTTGTCCAAGTTAATTTGCACCCGATAAATTTCCCCTAATTGTTCATCTTTCTCGCTATTGGCCGAAATAGTCGTTACTTGACCAGAAACCACTCCGTAATCTTGATAGGGAAAAGCATCAATTTTAACCTGCACAGGCATTCCGGGTTTGATGAATCCTGCTTCTTGGTTCGGGAGCACGGCCGAAACTACCAAAGGTGCGCCTTCAGGAGCAATCTCCGCTAAGGTTTCCCCTGGTTGAACGACTACTCCCCTATTTTTCGGATTCAGTGAGAGAATCACACCATCAACGGGAGCTCGGAGATATTTATGTTTCAGCTTCGTTTGCTCACTCAGCAGTAAATTTTCGGTTTCTGAGATTTTCCCTTGTAATTGTGTGATTTCTAATTCTAATTGCTGTAGGCTTTGCTGACCTTTAATTTGAACGCTGTTCCCTTCGGCTTGTTTACCAATTAAATCCGCCTGAAGTTGTTCAATTTCCCTCTGTATCAGGGCGAGCTTTCCATTTTCTTCAATTAATTGCCCTTGAAGTTCTCGCAAAGCTTGGCCGGCCTGAAAAATCTGCTGACGGGTATCTGTCACCTCTTGCATGGAAATTTGAGTAATTTGCTGTTCCGTTTCCCGCAACCCTTGTTGAGCATTGAATATAAAATCTTGAGAGATTGCCCCCGCTTTTTGCAAGGGTTCTAGCCTTTTTAAGCGCTCTTGGTGAGCCACTTTGGCCGACTGTAATTGCCCTAGTCGTTGTTCGGCTAAAGGAGACAGTTTCTCTAGCTGATTTTGGCGTTCTTGATATATTTTGATTTGATTTTGCTGTTCCACCAGCAGTTGAAGAATTGTCTGTCTTTTTTCCATGGCGGAGCTGATCGCCACTTTGTGAGCTAGTTGTTGCGCAGCAGCGATCGCCTCTTGGGATTTTAGCTCAATTTCCACATTTTCGCCCAAACCTTGCTTTTGTTGTAACTCAAGTTTGTAAGTTAGAAGTAGGTTTTTCAGGCGATCGATTTCTTTCTCGGTTAATTCGGTATCAAGTTCCACGATTAATTGACCAGCTTTGACCTCCTGTCCTTCTTTAACCGCTATTTGGCTTACTTTACCTAATTCTATGGTTTCAATTTTGTAAGTTTCGCCTTTTGGGATTAGCTTTCCTTGGGCTTTACCCACTTCATCCACTGTCCCAAACCAACTCCAAGTACCAAAACTAACACAAAAGATTAGCCCTGCAACAATTAATTGGTGGGGTAAAGCAGAGGGAATATCGTCTAATAAAGATTGTACTGATGAAGACCACATCTCGATTGATGGTTCTGTCATGTCTGGAGGCGAAGAAGGAAAGGGAATAAAATTTTTCCCTGAAGGGGGAGCTACGGAAATTGGCAAAGCCATAGTTCCATTGTTTGCTGAGGCTCCGTAAACGGAGGCCGCTTCTTGATAAGAAGAACTACCAGTTTGGCGATCGACTTCCTCAGAAGCTGGTTTACGGAATAATTCACCGGTATGAATTTCAGCAGTTTCTTGTTTTTGATCTGCGTGATATTTCATGTTTTAATTTTTATTGATCAAACAAAAAATTATTAAAATAGTTAGAGTTAACTATTGTCAAATCTAACAAATATTTTATTAATTATTCTCTATTTAATCAGCCAATTTGGCATTTTTTTTACCCCGTCTTATAAATTATTTGTTAAATTTTTTAAAATCAATTTATTTTACTTACGTATGTACTTAAGTAATCAAAATATGAGATACTATTAAGAAGTTTTTTTGTCAAGTAGTTCTTAATAAAACTTTATTTTAAGAAAAATCAAGATCAAATAGTTAATGAAGATGCTATAGCAGTCCTAAATGAGTTGTGAGCTGTCGCGTTGCATGCAAAGCGAGAGCCCAGTAAGGGTTTGGTGAAAACAATTTTTTACAACCTATTCTAGGATCGCTCTAATTATTATTGCTATGGAAAAAAACTAAATATTACACCAATTTTTCCTCAAGAAAATTCAACTATTTTCAGCTTAAAAGACTTTTCTTAATCAGAGGAAACACTCTATTTTCAAATTAATATCACCAGGAAAAATTGCCAAAATGAACGGTTTTAAAAACAACAAGCAACACCCCTTTCCTAGCAGGGTGTTTTCATTCTAAATTTTTTATTTTGAACAAGGAAGAAGAAACAGGGGAATAAGCAATCTTTTTTGATAATTTATAGCCACAAATTGATAATTTTCTGACTTTTAATTATGATGGCAAATCCGAGAGTGAAAAATCCCCCCAATCCCCCAATACCCTACTTTTCTAGGGATTTAGGGATTTAGGGAGTTAGGGAGTTAGAAGAATAGGGAGGCGCGGGAGGCGCGGGAGTTAGCTTTCATTCCAGTTCTCCCCAATTCCCCAAAACCCTAACACCCCACTTTAGTTCCCCAATCCCCCAATACCCTAAATCCCCACCGTTTTCACCTCCGAGAATGAAAATGCCCTGCTTTCCTAGGGGTGTAAAAAAATCTACCAATTAGGGATCAACCCAGCGATCATCAGCTTTAATCAAGCTAATCAATTCCTTAACTCCTTCGGTTTCGGGGACCTTTTTGATTTCCTCCCTACCGCGATACAAGGAAATGTAACCCGGTTGTTTGCCGACATAGCCATAATCCGCATCGGCCATTTCCCCTGGTCCGTTGACAATGCAACCCATGACCGCAATATCCAAACCCACTAAGTGTTTTGTTGCTTCCCTGACTTGGTGTAATACTTCCTCAAGGTTGAATAAAGTTCTGCCACAGGAAGGGCAGGCGACATATTCAACCATGGTTTTGCGCAATCCCAAAGCTTGCAGAATACTGTAACAGACAGGAATCTCTTTTTCGGGAGCTTCTGTCAGGGAAACCCGAATTGTGTCGCCAATACCTTCAAGCAAAAGAGGGGCAATTCCTGCTGTTGATTTAATACGACCATAATCGCCGTCACCTGCTTCCGTAACCCCCAAGTGCAAGGGGTAGTCCATGGCTAATTCGTCCATGCGTTTCACCATGAGTCGACAGGCTGCCAACATCACCGGTACTCTTGAGGCTTTCATCGAAATTACTATGTTATAAAAGTCAAGAGATTCGCAAATTTGGATAAATTCGATCGCCGATTCCACCATTCCTTCGGGGGTGTCACCGTAGGTAAACAGCATTCTTTCGGCCAAAGAGCCATGATTTACGCCGATACGCAGAGCTTTACCTTGATCGCGGAGGGAAACTACCAAAGGTTCTAAGGTTTCCCTAATTTTTGCCCCAATTTCAGCAAATTCGGCTTCGGTATATTCAGTGCGATCGCTCTTGGGTTTTTCAAACACATAAAGTCCGGGATTAATTCTGACTTTATCCACGTGTTTGGCAACTTCCAGGGCGATTTTCATGCCATTATGGTGAACATCGGCCACCAAAGGCACATCTTGATAGGTTTGGCGCAATTTTTGCTTAATTTCTGCCAAAGCGTAGGCGTGTGCCATACTGGGTACAGTCACACGCACGATTTCGCAGCCGATCTCGTGTAAGCGACGAATTCCTGCGACTGAGCCTTCAATGTCGAGGGTATCTTCATTAATCATTGATTGTACAACCACAGGATAACCCCCACCGATGGTCACATTGGCAACCTTGACGGGGCGAGTTTTTCGGCGTTGAATAGCAGTATCAAATACTGGTTCAGTGGTGGTAGTTTGGGGACTAGAAATTGTTGGCATAACCTATCTTTTTTTGTTAGTAGTTTTAACTTCGTATTTTAAACTAAAAAGAGCATTTTATTAGAAATAACCACGATTAAGCTTTAATATTTTAGTTATTAAGAGGTTATAAAATGGTTAATTACTAACATTTTACTGATTAAATAAAAGTTCGTTGTTGTGCCTATCGTTCGGATAGCGCTAAAGCGCAACAACGAACTATAACGAACCCTTATTTATTAACTTTGGCAATTTGCCAACTTAATAAGATTACAGGAATTAAACCGACTAATACTATCATTAAAGCAGGAGCAGAAGCTTCCATTAATCTTTCGTCGGAAGCATATTGATAAACCCGAATTGCGAGGGTATCAAAATTAAAAGGACGAATTACTAAAGTAGCAGGTAATTCTTTCATTACATCCACAAATACTAATAGTGCCGCAGTTAATAAACCCCCCCACATTAAAGGAGTATGAACCTTAATTAAGGTATTAGTGGGATTATATCCTAAACTACGAGCAGCATCATCTAAACTAGGTTTAATTTTAGCTAAACTGGATTCAATTGCACCAAAAGAAACTGCGAGAAACCTAACTAAATAAGCAAAAATTAAGGCGAAAATTGTCCCACTTAAAATTAATCCAGTTGAGATACCAAAATTATTAGTCATAAACTGATCAATTCCATTATCTAATTTGGCAATGGGAATCATAATTCCGACCGCAATAACTGACCCCGGAATTGCATAACCCATGGCGGAAATTCTCACCCCAAAATTCATCGCTAAACTAGGATTTAATCTCTGACTATATGCCATAATTACTGATAAAATTACCCCAATACTAGCAGTAATTAACGCTAAAATTAAACTATTAGTTGCTAATGTCCAAAAGTTATTACTTAAAGTTTCTTCTCGGTTTTCTATGGTCATTTGTAACAAAATTCCACAGGGTAATAAAAACCCTAAAAATATGGGGATTAAACAGGCAAAAAAGGCCAAGAAACTTTGAATTAATGATAGTTGATAACGCGAAGGATGCTGGTAATTATTGCTAGTTTGATAGTATTTTGCTTGCTGACGGGACCACCTTTCCAGGAGGATTAATACTAAGATAAATAACATTAACATAGCGGCTAATTGGGCTGCGGCAATGCGATTGTCTTGACCAAACCATGTCCGATAAATTCCCGTCGTGAAAGTTGTTACACCGAAATATTCAACAGTACCGAAATCGCTTAAAGTTTCCATTAACGCCAAGGCGATTCCCGAAATAATTGCAGGTCTAGCCAAGGGTAAGGCCACGGTTAAAAAACTGCGCCAAGGGCCACAACCCAGTGTCCGACTCGCTTCCAAGGTGCGAGTTGATTGCTCCAAAAAAGCGACTCTGGTCAGCAAATAAACATAGGGGTATAATACTAAGATAAACATGGCGATCGCCCCCGGTAAAGAGCGAATATTCGGAAACCAGTATTGGTCAACGCTTTCCCAATGAAACAGATTTCTCAGGGTTGTTTGTATCGGACCATAAAAATCAAGAAAATTAGTGTAGGTGTAGGCCAAAAGGTAAGCAGGAGCAGATAAGGGCAATAATAACCCCCATTCAAAAATACGACTTCCGGGGAAACTGCACATGGTCGTTAACCATGCGGTTCCTACGCCTATGATAAAAACCCCAAGGGTGACACCAATCATTAAGGCGGCTGAATTGCTGAGATAATCCTTTAAGACCGTATCTGCTAAATGACTTAAAATATTATTAGAATCGGCGAAAATACTACTTAAAATGAACAAAACTGGGGTAGAAATTAAGGCAGCAATTATTACAACTAAGATGGTCCAAGGGTTAATTTTTAAGCTTTTACTTTTGTTTAATATTTCTTCTTTAGATAACATTTTCTCAACATATTCGTTAACTTATTGAGAATTATTATAAACAATTTGGTACACATTTTGAAAAAAGGAGTAGAAGCAACGGAGGTTGACAATTACAACGAATAACCTTGATAGCACTTTCCAATTAAATGTGATTTGGGAATCACCCCCGATGATTGAAGGAGGAAACCTGAAACCTTTTTTTCTGGTTAAGAAATAGACGCTGTTCTTAAATTGCTTTGGAGAAGGTTTTTTCGCCTTTATTTTGACTATAATTATCGAAAGCAAAAGCGATATTTCTGATTAATAATCGGCCTATTGAGGTAACTTCTAATTTGT
>JAABRE010000081.1 GCA_011391125.1 Synechococcales cyanobacterium S06 | reverse complement strand
AGCTTCAAATTCTGACCAAGGTACTAATTTGGCCATTTTTACCCAATCATTGTCAGCTGAAAGGTTGGCTTCAATTTTGAAACCTAATTCCTCTCCTTCCACTACACATTGTTTATTTTTTTTATAAACCATTTTGATTTGAATGTAAGGTTTTTTTCTATTTTAAGGGCCAATCCTAGCATTTTTTGAAAAATTTTTGAACCGTAACTCTTTGATTAGTAAGGCTTTTGACTATCTTTCAGCAAGCCCTAATTAAAGGTTCTCCAGATTACCTAAATTGGATTAGTGAAAATCTGCTCGACAAATAGGGATTATCTCTTATTGTTCAAAGCGAATAATATCATCATCTCCTAAATATTCACCGTTTTGAACTTCGATCATTACTAAAGGAATTACCCCTGGATTTTCCACCCGATGACGAGTATTCATGGGAACATAAGTCGATTGTTTGGAAATTAAAATCGTCTCATGATCGTTACAAATAACTTTAGCAGTTCCAGAAACAACAATCCAATGTTCACTACGATGATAGTGCATTTGGGTGGTAATATGATTTCCTGGTTTAATCTCAATTCGATTAATTTTATAGTTGTTTCCTTCTTCTAAAAGTGTCACTTGACCCCAAGGTGGAGTCCGAGTATTCTGGATATTAGATTCAATTTCTTGGCTCATTTTTGTTAGTAAATAAAATAAAATTTATGGGTATTTTTCAAGACGTTAATGGTCTTAATGTATTAATTATCGGAGCATCAGGGGGCATTGGTTTAGGTTTTGTTAAGATTTTGCAACAATATCCTCAGATTAACCAAATTTATGCCACTTATCGCCGTCGCGAATCTGCTGTTAATTTGTTAACTATTCCCCAGGTAAAATGTTTACCAATGGATATTACCAGAGAACAAGAAATAAGTCAAGTAATTGCCACAATTCTTAATGAAATTAAACATTTACATTTAGTAATTAATTGTGTGGGAATCTTGCATGATGAAAAGATGCAACCTGAGAAAAGTTTAGCACAAGTTAATCCCGAAAATTTGTTATCTTATTTCCAAGTTAATAGTATTGGTTCACTACTTTTAGCTAAACATTTATTACCTTTATTTAAACATGAACAAAGTAGTATTTTTGCCAGTATTTCTGCTAAAGTTGGTAGTATTGGTGACAATAAATTAGGTGGTTGGTATGGTTATCGCGCCTCTAAAGCTGCTTTAAATATGTTTATGCGTACCAGTGCGATCGAGTATAGCAGAAAAAGTCCCAAAACAATAATCGTAAGTTTACATCCGGGGACAACTGATACGCAAATTTCTAAACCTTTTCAGAAAAATGTCCCCCCCGAAAAATTATTTACAGTTGACAGAACAGTTAACCAATTATTAACAGTAATTAATAATCTTACCATAGCTGATAGTGGCGAATTTTTCTCTTATGATGGAACTAAATTACCTTGGTAATATGGCTCGTTGTTGCGCTTTAGCGCTATAATTAATAGTTGTCCACCTTACTCGATTTAATAAGTAGGTAGTCAAAATTAATTATATAAGTCTAAAAAGCTCGTTGTTGCGCAGATTGTGCTAAAGCGCAACAACAAACCATCTTCAATTTTTCACAAATAATTTTGCTTAGATACTTATGAAAAAAACCGAAATTTTATTATCAGAAAATGAACTTTATTCAAGAATTACTGAACAAACAGAATTTGCCAAAAAATGCGGGAGTTTACAATCAATTCCCACTGAATATGAAATAGTCGAACATAATGGTATTCCTTTTATCGTCAGAATTTTAACTAATTTAATTAGAAAGGAAAAAGCTAACCGAGAAAAACCGAAAGATTTTAATCCTTTCTTACCTTATGATCAAGATTTGTTTGTTGCAAATATTTCAGATACACACCTATGTTTACTCAATAAATATAACGTAGTTGACCATCATTTATTAATTGTTACCCGTGAATTTGAAAACCAAAAAAACTTAATCAATTTAGCTGATTTTGTTGCTTTATCTGCTTGTTTAAAACAAATTGATGGTCTAGCATTTTATAATGGTGGTAAAATGGCCGGAGCATCTGTACGTCATAAACACTTACAAATTGTTCCCTTATCTTTGGTGGAAAATCAAACAAATATTCCCATTGAAGCGATAATTAATGATAGTTCAAAGGACAAAATATCGGCCTTTAATTTTATTCATGGTTGGCAAAAATTAGATTTTAACTGGGAAAATTCACCGGACAAATTAGGCAAAAAAGCCTTAAAAATATATCAAAAATTGTTAAAAAAAGTGGATATTTATGAGAAAAAAAATCATAAACAATCAGGACCTTATAACTTTTTGATGACTAAAAATTGGATGTTAATTATTCCCAGAAGTGCAGAAAAATATCAAGAAATGTCGATTAATTCCCTCGGTTTTGCTGGCGCTTTATTAGTAAAAAATCAAGCGCAATTAGACTTGGTTAAAATCCAACAACCTTTAACCATCTTAGAACAAATAACTAAAAGTAGAAAGAAATCGGATTTTTAAACAAATATAAATGATCTCAATCCAAAAAACTTGTAAAAATCCGATTTCTGATTCGGGATTAAATTAGCTTTTTCTGTTGTTGCACCGATTAGTCTATAAAGCGATGGAATTCATCACGATAAAATATTCACTTAATTCGGTGAAATCATCGGGATCAAAAACATAATTTGGAACACCTTTTATCTGGTTAAAAGGTATAATTTCTACTACAGAATTACTGTAAGCAATTAACTCTAAATCTTGGATAAATTCGGGAGTCCAAATATTCTCAATTACGGGAGTATTATGTACATTTAACCACCATAATAATTGCGATCTAGTTACACCAGGTAAAATCCCACAATCTAAACTAGGAGTATAATACACACCATTTTTATATCCCCATAAATTTCCGGTACTTGTCTCTAACCAATTACCATTATGATCAACTAAAATTGCTTCTTCAGCGCCGTTTTTTTGTGCTAGTTGCAAAGATATCCAACTAGCTAAATAGTTACCTGTTTTATAACTAGGTAAACTGCGAATTAAAGACTGCTCATTGGTCACATAACCAATAACTCCCTGATCCTGTTTTTTAGTTAAATTATCAGGCAAATTTCTGCCAATAATTAACTCTCTACCATCAGGAAAAATCGCAATTCTAATAACAGGATAAACCGCAATTAAATGCTCAATTCCTGTTACAATTAACTCCCAATTTGGTAAACTCCAATCCAACTCTGTTAACCCAGAAAGCAACCTTTCTTTGTGTAATGACCAATTTGTCAAGCAATGGTTTAATTCATGGTTATATACCCGCATAGTAGTAAATATAGTAGCACCATAAAGTAGGCCTGGATCACTAATATTTATTTCTAAACTATCCCCTTCCCTTAACTTTCCTTGATACCAAAACATAGTTCGTTGTTGCGTTTTAGCGCTATTTTAATCAAGAATTTAACATAAATTCACGTCAATTATAGCAACAATTTTAATTATTTTAAAAAATTGTTATATAATCTTGTCTATTAGACCTCATTTTTAACTATTTACTATGAACAATAATAACTTAATTGCCTGGCAAAAAGTATTGGGAATAGCAGCTATTCAAGGAGTAGTAACGTTAACTTGGGTAATTTATAATCTCTATTTTCCTAAATTATTAGTAGAATTAGGTTTAACAATAGGAATTGCGAAAATTGTGCTGATAATTGAACACTTTTTAGAAGCAATAATTGAACCAACTTTTGGGAAAATTTCCGATCGCCTCCAGGGGAAAATCGGCACAAAAATTCCCTTAATTACCAGAGGAATAATATTAGCTTCGGCCTTATTTATAGCTATTCCAGTATTAGTAATATTAATAAAACCCCAAGGGATTTTAGCTTATTTACTGCCAATTTTAGCCATATTTTGGGCATCTTGTATGGCCATATTTAGAAGTCCGGCAATTTCCTTAATTGGACAAACCGCACCTATAGATAAATTACCCCAAGCTGTTAGTATATTAAGCTTAATCGGCGGAATAATAGGCGCTTTTAGATTTGATGCCTATAGTATAATCTTAAAATTAGGTCCTAATTTTGCCTTCTTTATTGGTTCAATTAGTTTATTAATAGCCGGTTTTTATTTACGTTATTTATATCCAGATACTTCCCCTCAAAATTTAACAGAAATTAATGAACCACAAAAATTACTTCCCGTAAAATCAGCCCTTTTAGTTATCATAATGACCATGGGAATCACTATTAGTTGTAGTCTGAGATTTACCATTCCCACCCTGAGTAATATTATTACCAGTCAAGTGGGAGAAAATCAGACAAAATTTGCGATGATGATCTTTTTTATTATCCTCGCTTTTTTATCTTTACCCGCCGGAAAAATAGCCAGCAAATTTGGTAATTATCCCGCATTTTTAACCAGTTTATTAATAACAATTATTGGTTTACAACTATTAACATTTATTCCCTCATGGTTCATTATTGCGCTAATTTGTGCTAGTTTAAGTCTGATTTTAAACAGCGTAATTCCCTTGGTAATTGCCCTAATTCCCCTAGGAAGGATGGGATTAGGAGTTGGCTGTTATTTTGGTGGTTTTGGCGCTGGTATGAGCCTTTTTGATTTAATGTTCGCCAAAATCGACCTCAATCAAGGAATGTCCGGAAGTGCGATCGCCCTGCTCGGTACTATAATTACTCTTAAATTAAGTCAAAAAATTAGCACCTAATAAACACCAAGATTCGCTAATCTAAAGAGGTGAAAATTCTTAGTTTGAAAAAAATAACAATCATCTTATGTCAGACTTAAATCGTGGAATCATGAAATTTGATGGCGCAGACAAGCCTGTTCTTGTTGCTGTCTCCGCCGGATTAGTATTAGGTAGTATTATTCTACTGATTGTGTGGGCGCTGAATACTGCTTATATTGTCAACTAAATAAGTCGGTCGGGTGGGCAATTATTTTAACATCAGTGAAAACTGCTTAAATATAATATAATGGCCCACCTTATTCTCTACTAAACTACTAACTACTGATTTTGTTAACACAACCTTATTTTTATGATTATTTCGCCCTTTCTGAACCTCAACCCCTCTTAGGTGAGGTTTGGTTAGATCTCTGTGTTTTAGCTTTAATGTTATTATTTTCCGCTTTCTTTTCCGGTTCAGAAACGGCCATTACAGCTTTTGATAATCTGAAATTGCGAGGATTAATAAAACAACAAGGTGATCCCACTGGTTTATATAAATTGGTGCTAGAAAATCGCTCTCGATTTATTACAACTCTGTTATTGGGAAATAATCTAGTTAATAATTTTTCCGCTATTTTAACCAGTAATTTATTTGCCATTTGGCTTGGTAATGCGGGTTTAGGAATTGCTACGGCCGTTGTTACTATTTTAGTATTAATTTTTGGCGAAATTACTCCGAAAACTTTAGCGATTAATAATGCTAAAGCTATTTTTATGGTAACAGTGCGCCCCATTTTTTGGTTATCGGAATTTTTCTCTTTTTTCAAAATTATTAATATTTTTGAAACCATTACCAGTGAAACAATTAAACTTTTTTCGGGAAAACAAGGGAAAAATATTGCCACCACGGAAACTGTGACGGATTTACAATTGATGATTGAAATACTCGGAGGTAAGGGAAAACTCGACATTTATCGACACGAGTTGCTAAATAAAGCTTTGATGTTGGATAATTTGATGGCTAGGGATGTAGTTAAACCTCGTATTCAAATGCGCACCATTTCCCAAACCGCCAGTTTAGAAGATTTTATTCAACTATCCTTGGAAACTGGTTATTCTCGTATTCCGGTTCAAGAAGAATCTAAAGATCAAATTATTGGCATTGTTCATCTTAAAGATGCTTTACAGAAACTGCGACAATCCCAGAATGAGAATCAACATTTAACCTCGGTTATCGAAGCTATGTCTGCTCCCATTTATACCCCTGATACCAAACGAGTCGCGGATTTACTGAAGGAAATGATGCAACAACGTTTTCATATCGCCATTGTCGTTGATGAATATGGCGGGACAGTTGGTTTAGTCACCCTAGAGGATATTTTAGAAGAATTAGTTGGCGAAATCTACGATGAAAGCGATTTTCCCAGACAAATTAGGGGAAATCCATCTTTTTCAGCAGCACAAAAACAAACTGAAAATTAAGCGGCAAAACATTTGACATTTCTAAAATTTGTGCTAATATTAATAACTGTGGAAAGCAAGGGTCGATGCCCGAGTGGTTAATGGGGGCGGACTGTAAATCCGCTGGCTACGCCTACGCTGGTTCAAATCCAGCTCGGCCCATTTCCACACATAAGACAAAAATATTATAAACTATAACTTTTTTTTGTCTTAAATTTGCCTTTGTAGCTCAGTGGTAGAGCACTTCATTGGTAATGAAGAGGTCACGGGTTCAATCCCCGTCAAAGGCTTCACTACAACTCTTGATCTTACTAACCTACAAACTTTAGTGATCGATTGTCAAGACATGAACAAATATCTCCCTTATTTGAAAAAAATAGAAAATCGGTGGGCTGTTTTAAAAACAGGAATGAAACAAAGACTAAAAGAATTTGAAACATTGAAAGAATATGTAAATGGGGCTTTAAACAACTGCCCTAACGTTTGTGCGTAGCGCTATATTGTTTTAACAAGGTGTCCTCGCCATTCCTTGATTTGTTTAGATAGGTAGATAAAATAAATAACCAAGTCTTCCACTTATACTCAGTATTTTAAAATCAATTTGGTGAGAAAAAAATCTGAAAAATTTTTGTTTTATGTGTCTGAAATTTAGCTAAGATTGTGTCGTAGCATACAGCTTTGATCCACTAAAAACTAAAATTTTGTGATTTGCTGTTCAAGTTATCCGTAATCAAATCTCAACATTCTTCACATAAAGGTAATTTACCATGAGTAACAATTTGTCTCACCAACTACCCGCTCCCTGTCTTATTGATTCTGGTCTGATTATCAATAAAGATGATATCAGAAGATTATTAAGTGATTTAGGCCGTGTTCATTATCTTCATACTATTGATGATCGGATTCAAAGTGAGGATGATGGTTTAATTTTAGAGGTATTTAGTCACCCAACTCAAGCTACTCTTATTGCTAATCATAGTGTCTATATTAATCTCGAAAGTTTTGACTATTTAGAGTTAAATAAAACCGATGAGTTGGAAAATTGTTTTGATTTAATTCAGGATAATCGCAGATTGAGATTAATTCCTTTAACTAATTATTTACAGGAAGATGACTATATTTCCAATTTGGATACTGACACTTTTGAAGCGATGATGAATGAGGTTTTAAGTGCTAAGTTAGATGTGGATTTTGATGATGATGATTTTGGTTTTTAAGTAAGTCAATAGCTATTAGTTATTGACTATTAGCTATGTTTAAATCTGTTTAAAATTTAGTCGCAAAATTAGTGATTTTTCCCCTTTCCACTGATAAAATTTGGGAATTTTTTAACCAATTTGCATCAAAACAACTTAGATGGGTTGTGGTAATTAATGTTTGAAAGCGATCGCCAATGGTCTCTAATAATTGATTTTGACGATAGGGATCAAGTTCGGCTAACACATCATCTAAAAGTAAGACTGGAGGTTCTCCTACCACGGTTTCTATTAATTCTAATTCCGCTAATTTTAATGCTAACACTAAGGTTCTTTGTTGTCCTTGAGAACCGTAAAAACGCGCTAAGGTTTCATTAATTATTAATTCTATTTCATCCCGATGTGGTCCCACGATGGTACTTCCTTGATTTATTTCTGTGGTTTCATTTTCGGCTAGTTTTTCTAAAAATGCTTGTTGCACTTTTTCAGGGTCATCTTCTGACCAAGTTACATTGGGATTATAATTAATAGTTAATATCTCTGTATTTCCACTGATATTATTATGCCATTTTTGGGCGATCGGTGCAATTCTCTTAATAGCTCTTGCCCTTCTTCTAGTAACCCTTGAACCTTCTTCTGACAATTGTTTATTCCACAAAGTTAACTGTAATTTGTCATTTTCTCTATGGTTTTGTCCCATTCTCATTTGCTTTAAAAGGTAATTTCGCTGTCTTAAAATATGATTATATTTATGTAAAATGTAATCATAAACTGGCTCAATTTGGATTAATAAATTATCGATCCAATCGCGACGAAATTCAGGAGAACCTCGGACTAAATCTAAATCCAAACTGGAAAATTCCACCGTATTTAATACACCGATAAAATCAATTTGTTTTTTAAGAGTTTCCCCATTTAAACTAATTTCTTTTCTCCCCACTAAACGGAAAATAATTCCTAATTCATAATTGCTATAAATTCGCTGTAAATTGCCCTTAACTTGGGCGATATTTTGGCCTTGTAAAATCAAATCTCGATCGCCTTTTATTCGGTGACTTTTCAGAGTGGAAAGTAATTCCACACTTTCGAGTAAATTCGATTTTCCTTGAGCATTATTTCCGAGTAAAATAGTTTTCTGACCATCAAAATTAACTTGTTGATCGTGATAATTTCTAAAATTAGCTAAACGTAAACTGCTTAAAAACATAAATAATAGTTGATAGTTAACAGTTGATAGTTAACAGTTGATAGTTGATAGTGGATAGTTGATAGTTGAACAAAAAAAAAGATAATAATTAGAGATCAAGATATTACCTTAATTCTCACGAAAGTTAGTTATATTTATAGTGTATTATATACTGAAAAAAGGACTTGAATTCGTGATGAAAACCTTAGACAATTATACAATTGTAATACGTCCTGATGACAATCATACTTATGTTGCTTATGTACCCGCAATTCAAGGTTTTCATGCTTGGGGAAAAACTGCAAACGAAGCGAGATCAGAGTTAAATCATGTCTTTGATATGATCAAAGAAGAATATTTAGAAGAAAGAAAAAGTTTACCTGAAGATGTTAAATTAATTATAGCTCATGCCTGCTAAAGCCAAAGAATTAGAAAAAACTGCTACGAAAATTGGGTTTTGTAAAAGTTCGTCAAAAAGGAAGTCATGGTCGTTGGGAACATTCAGACGGCCGTAAAACCACTATTCCTATTCATGGAAATGCCGAACTTGGAGGTTGGTTATTTCAAGAAATTCTCAAACAATTAGGAATTAGTGACAATGATCTTAATAATCTTATTTAAGATTATTAATTATCTCTTATATTTTTGGTAAAATTTAATCACTAATTTTTCTAATTCCACCCACACAAACATTAAACTACTACAACCTAAACAAATAAGTAACTGTGGAAAAGTTAACAATTCTGTACCAAAAAAACTGCGTAAAGGGGGTACATAAATTAACATTAATTGTAAAATAGTTGTACCAATTATCGCAATTAATAAAGCAGGATTAGAAAACGGATTCATTTGAAACACTAACCTTTCATGGGAACGAACGGCGATCGCATGGCCCATTTGTGCTAGACATAAAGTAGTAAAAACCATCGTTTTCCAACTATTCGGATTCGCTGAATCAATTCCCTGATTATATGACCAGATCATTAAACTAATGGTAATAATGGCAAAAATAATCCCAATTCTAATCATATAGGATCCCAAACCCCGCGCGAAAATACTTTCTTTCGGGCTAAAGGGGGGTTGAAGCATTATGTCAGGTTCTGCGGGTTCAACGGCCAAGGCCAAGGCCGGAAGTCCATCAGTCACCAAATTCATCCACAGAATTTGTAGTGGTGTCAAAGGTACACTAGGAAGACCTAACAGGGGGGCTGCCGCAATAGTCAAGACTTCCCCAATATTACTACCGAGAATATACTTAATAAAACGGCGAATATTACTATAAACGACTCTACCTTCTTCGGTGGCTGCGACGATGGTGGCGAAATTATCATCTAATAACACCATGTCACTGGCCTCCTTACTCACGTCAGTACCCGTAATACCCATGGCAATCCCGATATCCGCTTGTTTTAAGGCTGGAGCGTCATTAACACCATCTCCCGTCATAGCCACAAATCTACCACGTTTTTGTAACGCTTGCACAATGCGTAATTTATGTTCCGGGGAAACCCTGGCATATATGCTAACCCGATCAACTTCCTGCTCTAAGTCGGTTTGGGATAATTTAGAGAGTTCTTTTCCCGTGAGCACAATGTCTGTATCCGTTGCTATACCTAGCTTTTGGGCGATCGCCATCGCCGTAAGTTGATGGTCACCCGTAATCATCACGGTACGAATACCAGCAGATTTACACTTAGCTACCGCTAATTTTACCTCCGCTCGAGGAGCATCTAACATACCCACCAAACCTAACCAAATCATCTCAGTTTCAGTGGTTTCTTCCTCCGTGGAACTGGGAAGATAATCCAACAATTTATAAGCAAATCCTAACACCCTCAGACCACGACTGGCCATTTGATCATTTTGTTGCAGAATTTTACCCTTTTGTTCGTCGGTCATGGGTAATTGTTCATCGCCCCATTGTGAAGATTTGCAACGTTCTAAAATCAATTCCGGTGAACCCTTAGAAAAGAGCAGATAATATTTACTATAGCCATTAGTTTGGGATGTGGTTACTTCTTTAGAACCGTAAAAAGCGGCAAAATTATCAATAATATAGCGGGTATTTTGACAGAGGACACTCATTCGTTTACGTTCAGAGGAAAAAGGAAATTCTCCCATCCTTACCCAGTTGGGATTAAGTTCATTTTGAAATAAGCCACCTTTACCTGCTAAAGATAATAATGCACCTTCGGTGGGATCGCCAATAATTTTCCATTCCCCTGTTTTTTCATCTTGACTAAGAATTGCATCATTGCATAAAACCGAGGCCATCAAAAGGGTATTCAATTCTTGACAATCAGGAACAAATATGGGGTTATTGTCCCCCATAAAATCTCCTTCGGGAATGTAACCGTCTCCAGTTACTTCAAAAAGATTATTGATAGTCTGCACTTCTTGAACTACCATTTTATTTTGTGTCAGAGTTCCCGTTTTATCAGAACAAATCGTATTCACTGAACCCAAAGTTTCAACTGCCGGCAACTTTCTGATTAAAGCATTACGTCTGACCATGCGTTGAGTACCAATTGCAAGAGTTACCGTAATGACCGCAGGTAGACCTTCTGGTACAACAGCCACCGCCATGGTGAGGGATACTTCTAGTAATTCTCGAATGCGACTAAAATTACCCGTTTGAATAGTTCCGAATAAAACAACGATCGCCACTAAAATTAACGAACCACTGACCAAAATATTCCCTAATTGGGTCATTCTTTGTTGCAGGGGAGTTGGCTCACTTTCCACACTTTGTAACATAGCGGCAATTTTTCCTAATTCCGTGGTCATCCCCGTATTGGTGACAACAACTTTACCCCTTCCTTGGATTACCTCTGTACCGGTAAAGACCATGTTCAGGCGATCGCCCAATGGTGTATCCTCAGATAAGCTCTCGTGCTCTGTCGATTTTGTCACCGAGTTCGCTTCTCCCGTCAAAGCAGATTCGCGAATTTGCAAATTGATTGCTTCGATTAATTGACCATCGATCGCCAATTGATTTCCAGCTTCAATAAAAATAATCTCACCAGGGACGATGTTTCGAGCGTCAAGTTCCTTGGTTTGACCATCTCGAATCACCTTCACCTTGGGGGAAGACATTTTTTTCAAGGCTGCTAATGCTTTTTCAGCCCTACTTTCTTGAAAATAACCTAAAACACCATTTAAAATTACAATGGACATAATGGCGATGGTATCTTTAAAAGGAATACTTCCCTTAGTAGTTCCACCATTTTGCAGATCGACAAGATCCAAAACCCCCGAAATAATTGCGACTACAATTAACATTAATAGCATCACATTTTTGAACTGGTCTAGCAATATTTCCCAAGAAGTACGGCCTCCCGTTTCAATAAGTTCATTACGGCCATATTTTTCTAGCCTGATTTTATGTTCAGGAGTCGTTAAACCCATTTCCGTATCAGTCTTTAATATGGCTAAGGTTTCTTTGATTGGCTTAGTATGCCACAAGATTTGGTTCGGGGGAGTTGTATCTTTCACTGCAAAAAATAGATTAATCGTTTATCTTTGAATATATCACTTTTTAATTGACAATTGAGAATTAGCATTCTAGTCAGTAAAGTCGGCCATTAATAGGTATGAGAAAAATTAAGTATTAATGGCCTCCGGATTAAGGTGATAAAATCACAGAAAATGAGATATTTTGTTTTTGCCAATAGGCGATCGCCTCCTGTAAAATATTTAATAAAATCCCCCAATCTTGAGGAGAATTAGTGGCAAAATATGGGGAATTATGGTAATAAAAAAGATAGGAATTAGCTGGACACCAACTTAAATCAGTGAGAGATTCTTCCCAAGCATCCCAATTATTTCCAAAATAATCAGGTAAATTCAGGGACGAAAAACAAGCTTGAAAAAAATCCTGTTTATTCTTAATATTTTTGCCCTCAATATAGAACAATTTACAGTCATTTTCCTGACATAAATTAACTAAATTTTCCTCAGAAATATCAACAGATAAATGATAGATTTTCTCTGGTTTTTTCCTAGTAATTATCTCTAATAATTGATTCATTTTCTTAATACCCTAAAAAAACTTTGATAATGATCATTAGTATAATAAATTTCGCTCCCTTTTCCTGTTACAAAACGTCTAGCTCCTCGATGATTTATCCCCGGTGTTGGAATCGTATATTCGCGATAATAACCACTTGCTTTTATGGGTAATAAACGTTCTCGATTATAAAAAGTTGTGCCGTCTTTTTGAGGATAAGGAAAAGGACCACCTCGATCAATTAATTCTAAAGTTTTCTTGGCCTCTGGAGGCAATTTAGATAAATTTATCGTCGGAATTTGCGCTACAATTGTTGTTTCCTGAGCAATAACTGATTCACTTTTAGTAATATTAAAACTATTAGTTATAACAACAGAAAAACAGACCAAACAAGCCAATAAAAAGCTTAATTTTCGCCGTAAAAAACCCATAATTTTTCCTGAAGATAAAAATAATCAACCCCTTGATTATATCACACGGATAACAATGAATATCAATTAAAAATTATTCATTGTTCATTTTTGAAGAGCTTTTTCTTTCTACCATTAAACCTAACAAATGTCAACCTTTATTCTGCCACTTTTTTAAGTGTCATAATAAGCTTGTTTTTTCTAAAAACCAGTGACTTTTTACCGCTAAAAAATAAAACCTTTATTTAGCAAAGGTTTCAGAGATTTTATGTAAAAAAAGCTTATAAATGGAGGAAAATTATACAGTAATCCTGATTAAAACATTTATTTTAGTGAAAGTCAAGGTTCAAAATCAGCCAAAATCGACTATTTTCGACCAAAACCTTCTTTTTGTTGCCTTGATATTATGGTTTTAAATATTAAAACGAAATCTTACTAACGATAAGAAAAACTTATAAATAAAGCTAAAAATCCGATTTCGTTACTAGAAATCGGATTTTTTTGAATCAACGAATTAAATCACCCTATAAGTCATCAGGATTGATTCCTAATTCCCTTAAACGTTGCGCTAATCTGTCAGCGCGTTGCTTTTCTTGGTCAGCGCGTTGCTTTTCTTGATCAGCCCGTTGCTTTTCAAGTTCGGCGAGTTTTGCTAACTCAATGGAGGAGAGAAACGGATCGCCATTGGGATAGTATATAGAAAGGGTTTTTTCTTCCCATTGAAAACGAATCTTTAAACGAGGACTTACCCAACCGTTAATCTGGTCAATGGGTTGTAAGACATCATCCTGACGTAACCAACCTTGAAAACTGACACCGGGATCATACAAGTAATATTCTTCAACCCCGTAACACTGGTAAAATTCCAGTTTGCGACTCATTTCCTTTTTAGTGTTACTCGGAGATAGTATTTCAAACACCACTTGGGGAGGAATATTGTCTTCTAACCACTGTTTGTAACTTCCTCGATAACCTTTCGGGCGATCGAATGCTATCATCACATCCGGGGCACAGGGATTAACCAAGGTTGACTTGACTGGATACCATAGCAAATCTCCCGCCAGAAAAACATTGGGATTATCAGCAAACAGAATCTCTAAATTTTCCTTTATTTTGACAATCCATTCATATTGTTCCGTATTATCGGCCATGGGTTTTCCATCACTATCAGGATAAAGATAGTCGGCATCTAAATCTAATTTTTCGATTAAACCACTGCTAATCATAGTTGGTATTTAATCTAGTTTTAATAAAGTTAATTCTAACTTACTTAATCAAAATAAAAAAATCCGACTCCATGATCTGAAATCGGATTTTTTGGATAAAATTAAAACAAAGACAAGCACCAAACTTGAACCTTTGCGCCTTTGCGTCTTTGCGTGAGACACCCCACCATTACCATTTCAGCAAATTAAACTGCTCCATGTCGATGGTGTTACGGTTGCGGTAAATAGCCAAAATAATGGCTAAACCGACAGCCGCTTCAGCTGCTGCAACTGTGATTACAAACACGGTGAAAACTTGACCTTTAATTTCACCGGGGTCTAAATAGTTAGAAAACCCCATTAAATTGATATTAACCGCATTGAGCATTAATTCGATGGACATCAAAACTCGAACTGCATTACGACTGGTAACTAAACCATAGATACCGATGCAAAACAAAGCTGCTGCTAAAATGAGAAAATATTGAAGTTGAATCATGGATTTTTTTAATTTGCTCAGAAACAATAAGGGATAATTGAGATAGCATTTTTAGATTAAATGAGAGCTACCCCTCACCCCCCTACCCCCCTCATCCCAAAGGGAGAGGGGGAAAAGAGTCCTCATAAATTTGGGAAGTGCTATAATTGATAATTAACTATCAACTATCAACTGTCAACCATCAACTACTTTGTGGTTAATTCCCGCGGACGTTCGGGTAAAGTTAAGGAGGTGGAAGTTGCTTCCTCAGTCGGTAAGGTGTCGGGAATGAAGTCACGACGCGCTAAGACGATCGCCCCAACCATGGCCATTAACAGCAATACAGACGCTAATTCAAAGGGTAACAGGAAATCACTGAAAAAATGTTCACCCAGAACTACGATGGTATTTTCAACAACGGCAGGGGAAGTTGTGGATAGTTGCCAAGGAGTAATTAAGGCCATCGTACCAAGTAAAGCGAATAAACCAATACAAACTACCGCCGTTGATCCTTGACGTAACCAGCGATTGGGTAAGGTGCTGAAGTCTTCCTTTTTATTAACCAACATAATCGCAAACAGGATTAAAACGTTGATTGCACCCACATAAATTAAAATTTGAGCAGCTGCTACAAAGTCCGCATTTAGTAAGATATATAAACCGGAAATGCTCAGAAAAACTCCCCCCAACAGGAAGGCTGAATAAACAATGTTTGATAATAAAACTACGCCTAATGCTGTAGCAATCATCATTACGGACAAGATGCCAAATGACACTATTTGAACACTTTCGGCTAAATTCACTCTTATTTAGGCTCCTTTTTTTGCTGAAAAATTTACTATTTATAATCCTCCCTTAATCCCCCCTTATCAAGGGGGTTAGAGGGGATATTTCTTTATTTAGGGTTTACGGAAAAAAGCTGACAGCTATGTAGATCAATACTTTCAAGTTGGTTGAACTTGAATTAAGTGCAAGGATTTCAACAAATAATAGAAAAAAACCTTACATTTACGGGGATTAATCAAGATTTTTGCTCGTCAAAAGACCCGGTCAAACTATCAACTATCAACTATCAACTATCAACTCGCCCTCACCAGCCATTTATTCAGCAAACCCTATTTACTTGCTTCGGTTTCTTTAATGATTTCTTCGGGGAATTTGCCCGCTCTAGCAGCACCTTTTGGCAAGTCATGAGGCTCAATTACACCCTTGGGTAAGTAACCTAATTCCCGTAATGGCGTTACCATCGAGTCTTGGGTTACTTTGTAGGGGAGACGGCCTAGCGCGACGTTGTCGTAGTTCAACTCATGGCGATCGTAGGTTGCTAGTTCATATTCCTCCGTCATGGACAGGCAATTGGTGGGGCAATATTCCACACAGTTTCCACAGAAGATACAAACTCCGAAGTCGATACTGTAGTGTTTGAGTTCTTTCTTTTTGGTCTGTTTATTAAAGACCCAATCTACGATGGGGAGATTAATGGGACAAACCCTGACGCAAACTTCACAGGAGATACATTTATCAAATTCGTAGTGAATTCTACCCCGATAACGTTCCGAGGGAATCAATTTTTCGTAGGGATACTGTACCGTTACGGGTCGTCTTCTCATGTGATCAAAAGTCACAGACAACCCCTGACCAATATATTTTGCAGCTTCAAAGCTACCTTTAGCGTAGTCTTGTACTTGTTTGAGAATTTTAAACATATTTCATTCCTTGCTCCTGTTCATCAAAAACTATTAACTGATAACTGTTAACTGACTATCCTCCGAAAGCAACTGGAAACGCCAGTTTTAAAGCTGCTGTTATTAATAGGTTAGCAAGGGAAACTGGTAACAGGAATTTCCAACCTAAATCCAAAAGTTGGTCAATTCTAACCCGTGGTAAAGTCCAACGTAATAAAATAGCGATAAATACCAAGAAATATGCCTTTAAAATGGTCATCATAATACCCAAGGATGCGGTAATTACCTGTAACCAAGGGGTATTTTCACTTACACCGATCCAACCCGCTAATTTATCTAAAGGAAGGGGAAATTCCCAACCACCTAAGTATAAAATCGCGAAAATTAAGGCCGATAAAACGAGGTTAACGTAAGAACCAACGTAAAATAAACCGAATTTCATCCCTGAATATTCAGTTTGATAACCAGCGACTAATTCTTCTTCGGCTTCGGGTAAGTCAAAGGGTAAGCGTTCACATTCGGCTAATGCAGCAATCCAGAAAATGAGAAAACCGGCCGGTTGTCGCCAAATATTCCAACCTAAAATGCCATAACCGGATTGTTGATTAACAATATCAATGGTGCTGAGACTATTGGACATCATCACAATCGCCAAAACCGACAATGCTAAAGGGATTTCATAGCTGATCGATTGTGCAGCAGCCCTTAAACCACCGAGGAGAGCATATTTATTATTAGAAGCATACCCCGACATCAATAAACCAATGGGAGCAATACTTGATAAGGCAATCCACAAAAAGATGCCGACATTGAGGTCAGTAATGACTAAATTTTGTCCAAAAGGAACGATTAAATAGGACAAAAATACGGGAATTACCACGATCGCAGGTCCGAGGGTAAAGAGGATACTATCAGCTTTAGCGGGGATAATATCCTCTTTAAAGACCAGTTTTAAACCATCGGCCACTGGTTGTAACACTCCCAAAGGTCCTGCATATTCCGGACCAATGCGTTGTTGAGCAGCAGCGGAGATTTTCCGTTCTAGCCAAACGACAACTAAAACCCCAACCGTAGCACCGATGATCATTAAAAGTAAGGGTAAAGGCAACCAGATGGCTTTAGCAACATCACCGGGTAGGCCTAAATCCTTGAGGGATTCGATAAAACTTCCTTGTAAGTCAATTCCTGAGTTCATTTTGCTTGATACAACTAATTTACGACCATGATTGGTTAAATGGGGGAAGATTTGTGGTCATCCTTTTGCTTAGTATATCGTTGTTAGAGAATTAAGAGAGAAGTTCACCAAGTCAAAAGTCAAAAGTATTACCTTTTGATGAATCAATAGAATTGAATAAAAAATTTGCTTGTAGGGATAGGTCTTGTACCTATCCTCCCCCTGAAAGGGGACGGCCTCAAACCCAATTTTCTTGGCAATTGCTATAGTAATTTCCATTAAGATTAGAACAGTTAAAAAATAGGTTCGTAGTTGCGCTTTAGCGCTTCTTAGGACTAAAGTCCAACAACAAACTAAAAACTTTTGTTTAATTTTTATTGGGAATTACTATAATATCCTAGTCATTTCAGTTATCAGTTACCAGTTAACAGTAGGGGTTAACGGCCGTTAACCCCTACACCACCTAAAGGTGATAGCTTGACATAAGGAATATTTTTATTTTCATCCCCGATCAAGGGGAGGAAACGTGAAACCTTTTTTCTGGTTAAAAATCGGATTTCTTATCCTCCGCTAATTTGGATATTCTCTCCAACTAATAATTAAACCGTCATCAAACTTAAGATAAATTACATTTTTATGGCAATTTTTTTGCTTAGTTTCTGAGTTTAAATCTTCCCAATTCCACTCAATTAAAGCCTTATTTTTATCAATTAAAATATCATTTATCTCGATTTTTATGTATTCTAATTTAGCAAAATAATCGTTTGTAACTTGCTCAATTTGTGGTTTCAAAATGCGCTTATTTTTCTCAAGAATAATTGCGCCATTATTAGTAAATAAAGCTGCAAAATCCGCCGCATTTTTATTAAGACAAGCAGAAACCGCTTGATTTATAACGGTTACAATATCCTTTCTTTTCATTTATAATGACTCCTAAAGGGTAAATTATTTGTTATATTAATAAATTAGTATGGATATACAACCAAAGGAAATTATACAATATATTAAGTCAAATGGTAAAATTCCCTTTGATGAATGGTTAGAATCCTTTAAAGATTGGAAAACAAGAACGAAAATAGAAACTCGTTTAAAACGATTAAAATTAGGTAATTTTGGCGATGGTAAATCCGTAGGAGAGGGTGTTTATGAATTAAGAATTGATTTGCTGGTTATCGTATTTATTTTGGACCAATAGAAACAATAATTATATTGCTACTTTGTGGTGGTGACAAAAGTAGCCAAAATAAAGATATTTTAAAAGCAAAGGAGTATTGGAATGACTACATCAACCGTGAAAATATCAAGTAATAAATGGGAAGACTCTTTAATAGAATCTTTAAAAAATATTGAGCATTCTGCTAAGTATTTAGGGCTTGCTGAAAACACATAAAAAGCCTTACTAATCAAAGAGTTACGGTTCAAAAATTTTTCAAAAAATGCTAGGATTGGCCCTTAAAATAGAAAAA
>JAABRE010000080.1 GCA_011391125.1 Synechococcales cyanobacterium S06 | reverse complement strand
GATGGCTATATTTTATTATCTCATTTAAGTTGGGATAATTTTAATGAAGCTTTGTGGTTAGAAACCCAAATAGAAAATTATAAAGACTTAACAGGATTCGATCCAGAATCCGTCCATGTGGACAAAATTTATCGCAATAGAAACAATCGAAAATTCTGTAAAGATAAAGGTATCAGAATGAGTGGCCCTCCCCTAGGAAGACCACCTAAAAATATTACCAAAGAAATGAAACAACAATCTCAAAGAGATGAAAGAATTAGAAATGAAATTGAAGGAAAATTTGGACAAGGAAAACGTAGATTTGGTTTAAACCAAATCATGTCCAAATTATCAGAAACCGCTGAAACTGAAATTGCTATTGCTTTTTTAGTAATGAATCTTAATACCCTGTTAAAAAGGGGTTATTATCTTCTCTTTTATGTTTTTTTTCAACATCAAAGCTTTTTTGCCAATTTAGATTATCAATACTTATATAAAAGATAAAATTTGATAAATAAAAATTATACTTATTTTTTATTTATTAATTTATCAAAACTGTTTGTTTTTTCGTTCACTTATTCAGCAAGCCCTACTTATTTCTTTACTTTTCATGGTTAATTCTCAATTATTACTGAGTCGATAACCAACTCCGTGAACTGTCTCAATTATATTATTAGAACCACCAGCAGCTTTGATTTTTTTGCGTAAACTTCTAATATGAACTTTAATCGTATCTTCGTCGGGAGGTGTTTCGATTTTCCAAATATGATCGATAATCTCGCTACGACTGAGAACCCTCCGACCATTGCGCAATAATAATTCTAGGATACTGTATTCTTTGGGGGTCAGTTGTAAAATTTGGTGGCCGTAACTCGCTTCGTAGGTGCTAGGGTCTAATCTTAAGTTACCCCATTCTAAAACGGGTTGAGTAATTGCACATCCCCGCCGTAATAATGCTCGCAAACGGGCAAATAATTCCCCCAAATCAATGGGTTTAACGATGTAATCATCTGCCCCTGCATCTAAACCGGTAATTTTGTCCGTGACGGTATCCTTGGCTGTCATCATCAAAATTGGCATTAAATAGCGATGCGATCGTAATTTTTGACACAGACTAATACCATTGATTTCCGGTAACATGATATCTAAGAGTAATAAATCATAGTTGATGGCTTTAACATAGTCCCAAGCTAAAGCACCATCGGAGGCCAAATCAACGGCATAGCGTTGATCTGTTAACGCTTCTGCTAAGGTTTCTGCCAAACGAAGGTCATCTTCAACTAAAAGAATCCTCATATTTATCTTGATTATTCGGGTGATGGATTAATTTTAGCCTAGTGGACTTTGTCACAAAAATTTGCTAAATATTAAGAAGTGTAACAATTTAAACAGTTTAGTAAATATTTCCGATTTCTTTACCAATTGATTACCCTTTTCTTTACTTTTAATTTGGTAGTCTGTGACACAAGTTAATCACACCAGTGGTGATCCATAAGAAATTTCAGGAGTAATTTAAAAATGCTTGATGCTTTTTCCCGCGTAGTCGATCAAGCCGATCGCAAAGGTGCTTACCTCAGCAATGATGAAATCAATGCTTTAGCTGCTATGGTTGCTGCTGGCAACAAACGTTTAGACGTGGTTAACCGTTTGACGGCTAACGCTTCTACTATTACGGCTAATGCTTACCGCGCTTTAGTTGCTGAACAACCTGGCGTATTCGGTCCCGGAGGAGCTTGCTTCCACCACCGTAATCAAGCAGCTTGTATCCGTGACTTAGGCTTTATCCTTCGCTATGTTACCTACGCTGTAGCGACGGGTGATGCTAGTGTTTTAGATGATCGTTGCTTAAATGGCTTACGGGAAACCTACGCTGCTTTAGGTACACCTGGTGCAACCGTGGCCGCTGGCGTTGAAAAAATCAAAGATGCTGCTTTAGCCATTGCTGGCGATCGCAACGGTATCACCCAAGGTGACTGTAGCTCCATCCTCGCTGAAGTAGCCGGTTACTTTGATCGCGCGGCCGCTGCTGTTGTATAAAATCAAGCTTTTTTAAAAAATCATTCAAAAATTAATTGTTTAAGGAGAGCAAGAATGAAGACCCCTTTAACTGATGCGATCGCGGCGGCTGATTCTCGCGGTTCATACCTCGGTAACACAGAATTACAAGCTATTTTCGGACGTTTTAACCGCGCTAACGCTGGTTTAGATGCGGCGAGCGCCTTTGCTAACAACGGCGAAGCTTGGGCTGAAGCTGCTGCCAAGCACGTTTACAGCCAATTCCCCTACACCACCACCATGGAAGGTCCTCAGTATGCTTCCACTTCCGAAGGTAAAGCAAAATGTATTCGTGATATCAGTCACTATATCCGCACCATCAGCTACTGTTGTGTAGTTGGCGGAACTGGTCCTTTGGATGAGTATATCATTGCCGGTCTTAAAGACTTAAACGCCGCTTTAGGTTTATCTAATAGCTGGTACGTTGCAGCCTTAGAATTTGTACGCGACAACCACGGTTTATCTGGCGATGCGGCTGGTGAAGCTAACACCTACCTCAACTATGCTATCAACGCATTGAGCTAAACTAACAATATTGTAGGGTGCGTCACAATTAAAGGTTAATTATTTTAGCAATAATTGCTCTGTGTGACGCACCCTACTTTCATAATTTAAAACTATTAACGGAATCTATGAACAGTTTAGTAGAAAAACGTTTCGGTGTGGATGGCGGATTTAGCAACAAGGTAGAACTCCGCTCCCATAGGACTGAAGATGAATTGCAACAAGTTTTCCGGGCAGCCTACCAACAAGTTTTTGGACGGGAAACCGTTTATGTGGGTGGAACTTTCGCCAATGCCGAATCTCAATTGCGCAATGGGAACATCAATGTGCGTCAATTCGTGGCAGTTTTGGCCAAGTCTGAATTTTATAAAGACAGATTTTTCTATAACAATTCCCAACTGCGCTTGATTGAGCTTAATTATAAGCATTTGTTAGGACGCGCTCCTTACGATCAATCAGAAATCGCTCATCACGTTGATTTATATGCGAAATCTGGCTATGAGGCGGATATTGATTCCTATATCTATAGTCAAGAATATGATCAAGCTTTTGGTGACCATACTGTTCCCTATCATCGGGGTTTTACTTCCCTTACGGGTATGAAAACCGTTGGTTTCAATCGCATTTTTGCCCTCCATAAAGGCAATGGTAACAGCGATGCAGCTGTGGTTGGTAGTCAAAAATCGATTTTAGGAGCAAAAATTGCTGGTAATTTGTCCAATTCGATTATTGCTTCTGCGGGAACTGGTAGTTTAAAAGCTGCTTCTGTTTCGGGAGATAATCGGGTTTTCTTGGTGGAAGTTGCCATGGGATTAAGTAGCGCTAAAGTTGCTGTACGCCTTGGCCGTCAAACCTATAAAGTGCCTTATAGCGAATTATCCAAACGTTATCAGGAAATTCACAAAAAAGGTGGCCGTATTCTCAGCATTACTCCTCTTTAAGTCAGTCGGGTGTGTCAGATCAAAGAATTATTAATTTGAAAATCTGACGCACCCTATTATACCTATTAGGTGCGTTACGCGGTGCTAACACACCCTACCCTTAACATTTAGGTGCGATCGCCCATATTGAAGCAAGTAAGGCTATTAGGTGAGGGAAGATAGCAAATAGTTTGCAATTGTTAAATTTAAAGCATATTTTGGAAGCTTTACTTAATAATAATTAGTCGGAACATGGGGAAGCTATGGATGGGGCGATCGAGGGTTTGTTGATGCAGCTTTAGGGGAAAATCTCACGCAAAGGCGCAAAGGCGCAAAGAAGGCGCTAAGTTTCTTAATAAAGTTGGTAATTTTTAGGTCTAATATTTTAGAGTTAGAAAGTTTAAGTAGCAATAATTGGGATTTGGTGGAATCTTTTAATTAGATATTTTTAAAAATACAAATAAGTAAATCAACCAACTCAAATTGTGAGTAAACTAGCTAATCTTGGAGATTATCGGGCCTTAGATTTATTAGTGACGATGGTGGGTGTGGAAATTGCGAACCCATTGTCAAGGTAATGTTCGTCGCATTGCTGCGCGGGGATTAGGGAAAATGGTAACAGCAAATACTTGTTTTTGTCAGGTTAAAAAAGCTGTTGATAAATTAATTTGGGTTTTGTTAAATACGGAAGATTGCGCTTTGCGTTATGCTTCTGCTTTATCTTTACACGAAATTTCTCAAGGTAATATAAATTCTGAAATTAATATTAATATCAAAAATAATTTGAATTTAGCTTTATCAAAAGAATCAGATCAAGTTATTCTTGAAAGAATTAAACGAATTGATAATTTTAAATTATAACCTAGGATAAGCAATTAAGTCATATTCAACTAATTATCAGAAAAAGTCAAGTAATTGCCCAACGTAGATAATTGAGAATGTAAATGTTAGTTAGTTTTTTTAATGTAATAACTCTGATTAAATTAGGATTAGGATTAAGTGTAATTTTTTTAGTGCTGATTTATTTCTGTTTTCAAAAACAAATAAATCAACGAAAAGAAGCAGAACATAATCTTAGACAACAAACGGAAAGGGAACGTTTAGTTAACCAAATTGCCCATCATATTCGGGAATCTTTAAACTTAGAAGAAGTTTTGGTCACCACTGTAGCGGATGTGAAGGAATTTTTGCAAGTTGATCGAGTTTTAATTTATCGTATTTGGGGAGATGGTACAGGTAGTGTAATTACTGAAACGGTTTCTTCTGAATATCCAACAATTTTAGGAAAAACTTTCCCCGAGGAAGTGTTTCCCCTCGAGTATCATGAAGTTTATAGCAAGGGAAAAATTGGCACAATTACTGACATTGATCAAGAAAATAGTTCGGATTGTTTAGCAAATTTTTTGAAACAATTTGGGGTAAAAGCTAAATTAGTTGTGCCAATTTTACAGCAAATTCGAGATAATTATGAACCTTGTAATTCACCTCATTTATGGGGGTTATTAATTGCTCATCAATGTTCAAATCCTCGGCAATGGCAAGATTGGGAAAGGGAATTAATGAAACAATTAGCGACTCAAGTTGCGATCGCCATACAACAATCAGAATTATATGAAAAATTACAGGAATTAAACGCCGAATTAGAAAACAGAGTTCAACAAAGGACAAAAGAATTAGCAAGAATTAACGATTTTTTAAGAGCCGAAATTCGGGAGAGAAGACGAACAGAAGCAATTTTAAGACACACTAATCACACCTTACAATCATTGATTGTCGCTTCACCACGAGCGATTTTTACCGTGGATTTAGAAGATAAAATTAAAATGTGGAATCCAGCAGCAGAGAGAATATTTGGTTGGACAGAAAGGGAAGTTATGAATAAAGATAATCCAATTATTCCTGAAGAAATCAAAAAAGAATACCAACAAATTAAAGATAGTATTGTGCAAGGAATTACACCTCCTAGTTTAGAATTTTCTTGTCATAAAAAAGACGGATTACTAATAGATATTGTCTTTTCAGTTGCACCTTTACAAGATTTAGAAAGTAAAATTAACGGAATGGTAGCAGTGGTGGCCGATATTACCGAAAGAAAACGTCTTAAAGAAGTGCATTTAGCGTTAGAAAGAGAGAAAGAAATAAGCACCTTAAAAAGTCGTTTTTTCTCCATGGCCTCCCATGAATTTAGAACCCCTTTAAGTACAGCTTTAGCTGCCGCTCAAATATTAGAACAATCACCCAATATCATTAATGATCCTGAAAAAAGACTGAGAAATTTACGCCGAATCCAAGATTCTGTCAAAGACATGGTTCAACTTTTAGATGATATTTTAACGATTAATCGAGCGGAAGCTGGCAAACTAGAATTTAATCCAAAATTATTAAATGTCGAGAAATTTTGTCGTCAATTTGTGGAAGAAATGCGTTTGAGTGCTGGTTCTAATCATGAGCTTATTTTTCTCTATGAAGGTAACAGTAATCAGGCCTATTTAGATGAAAAATTAATGCGATCGATTCTAGCTAATTTGCTGTCTAATGCGATTAAATATTCCCCCGAAGGAGGGCAAATTAAGATAAAATTAGAGTTTAACTTAGAAGAATTACAATTAGAAATTACCGATCAAGGAATTGGCATTTCTGCCGAAGATAAAAAGGAATTATTTGAGCCCTTTCACAGGGGAAAAAATGTGCGTAATATTTCTGGTACAGGATTAGGATTAATTGTGACTAAAAAATGTGTAGATTTACATAGTGGCACAATCAAAATTGAGAGTCAATTAGGTTTAGGAACAACCATAACAGTAACAATTCCTATATAATAAGGTGGGCAATTAAATTACATTTAAGTTAGTAAGAAAAGAGTTAAAGTAATTGCCCACCCTACCAAAATTATCTTATAAATAATGGTAAAATAATTGGGAAATGGTGGGTAAAATTTCACGGTTTTGACTGTTAATTTCCCCTTCAGTAAATACTACTAATAAATAAGGCAATTTATCAGGAGTTTTAATATAAGCTGCATCGTGACGAACTTTACTTGTCCAACCTGCTTTTGAGCAAATTTGAGAATTCTCTGGTAATGATTGCCCTAAAAATCCATTAATCTGATTTTCGTCACAATTAGTAATCGGTTTAGGATTGCGTTTTAATAAATTAAGCATTGTTTCGGAGGCCGAAGGAGAGACGGCAATTTTACTAATAATATTATGGAAAAGACGAGCGACTGAATTAGTTGTGAGCATATTTCTATTAGTATAAAATTCGCCAACAAAAGTGCGTTCTCTACCATAAGGACCATCACACCAAGTTTTTTGATTAACGTTAATCTGTGCTAATTCTGGCCAGTTAAAAGATTGAAAATAACGATTAATACTATTACGTTGATAAGTCCAATTTTCCAGGGAATTACTGTCTAATTCTGGTCCGGAAGTTGTGCAGGTTAACATATCAATGATCAAACTGGTGGCATCATTGCTAGAATCAATAATCATGTCAGTAATTGCCCGATTTAATTCAGGAGAATTTGCTAATTTTCCGGTTTCTAACCAGTGATAAACTGCGACCAAATAGAATAATTTAACGAGACTAGCAGGATAAATTAACTCGTCACCGCGATAACTAAAACCCTTAATTTCATTGTCATAAACTAAACAAGTCAGAGCAATTTGCTCCTGACCTAATGTGGGAAACTGCTCCCAAATTTCATTTAAAATTTTGTTACTTATTTTTTCTAAATTTGTATCTTGTTTAAAAAAACTCATGTTATTTGATCGTTAGTAATATTAATTTTCAATAATTATAAGGTGGAAGGGCAATTTTTCACCAAAAAAAACCGCTTTTTTCGATAAAATGTATCAGATGATACAAAAACTATTTTGTCGCTGCCTAGATGTTTTGCCGCTTGCTTCACCAATTAAAAAAGGTGGGGGAAACCGGCGGGAAAATTTCGTGGACTTTCCGCGACCAAATATTTTTTTATAATTAAATATTAGCATATTTTCTATCAAAAAGCAATAGTTTTGTTACAAAAAGTTACAAAAAGAACTGGAGAAAAAAAGTAAATAACTCCAGTTAAAACTAACAAAAATTAAGCAGGTTTTTCGCTTTGAATTTCGCTACAGACTTCATAATAGGAAGTAGTAGGAGGTGTGGCAAATAAGGAATTCATTTCCTTCATAATCCCTTGATATTCTTCTGATTGATTGGTTTCCATGTTGTCAATTTGATCCCAGATAATAACAGCAATACCTTCATCTGTGCCAGTTTTTTGCAATAAATATGCACCTTTAAAACCATCTTTATAGGTAGAAACGGCTTTTTCATACAATCTTTGTGCTTCGCTAAATCGACCGGATTTAAATTCACCGATGGCAACATAAGCTACTTTGTGTTTCAAACAGTCGTGAAATTCTTTCATGTTTTTTTTCCTCTAGTCTGTGTTTAGATTTACCAAATCTGGCTTCTCTGACAAGACTCCTGAAATGAAAATTAATTAAGTATATTTATTATTAAAGATGTCTCTGGTATTATTAGCAATGAATTATTAATTTTTCTTAATTAATCTTTAATTTTCGACATAATTTGATTGACAATTGACAATTTACCACAGACAATTGACAATTGAGAGTTAAAAATTGATCGCTGTTAACTAATTACTGTTTACTGTTAACTGTTTACTGTTAACTGAATAATTATGTCTGTTTTTCCTAAGTTATCGATTAATATTGACCATGTTGCTACGATTCGTCAAGCCAGACGGACTGTTGAACCAGAACCCGTTGCGGCGGCGGTTTTGGCGGAGTTGGGTGGAGCTGATGGTATAACTGCTCATTTACGGGAAGATCGCCGTCATATTCAAGACCGTGATATTCGTATTTTGCGCGAAATTGTGCGCACTCAGTTAAATTTGGAAATGGCTGCAACTGAGGAAATGGTTAAGATTGCCCTGGAAGTTAAACCAGATTATGTGACTTTGGTCCCCGAAAAACGGGAGGAGGTTACTACTGAGGGGGGTTTGGATATTGTGGGTAGTGTGGAAAGGTTAACTCGGGTTGTCGATCAATTGCAGTCGGCGGAAATTCCTGTTAGTTTGTTTATTGATGCTGAATTTGACCAGATTGAGGCTTCTGCCAAAACTCAAGCGCTCTTGATTGAACTCCATACGGGGCAATATGCGGAAGCAAAAACCAAAGGCGATCGCTCTCAGGAGTTAGAAAAGTTGCGCCAAGGTACAGAATTGGCTCTGTCTCTGGGGTTGCGAGTTAATGCGGGACATGGCTTGACTTATCAAAATGTGTATCCAGTGGCTTGCATTGCGGGGATGGAGGAGTTTAATATTGGTCATACCATCGTTAGTCGTGGGGTTTTAGTGGGTATGGAACGCGCGGTGAGGGAAATGAAACTGGCAATGCGCGGTCAGTTGTAAACTAGAATGTTAACTATTAAATAATGATTTGGTCTTAAATTATGCAAACCTATTACTACGTTTTAGCTAGTCAAAAATTCCTCTTAGAAGAAGAACCTTTAGCGGAAGTTCTTGAAGAAAGAATTAGGGATTATCAGGGGAAAAATAAGGAAATTGACTTTTGGCTGGTGAAACAACCTGCCTTTATTGAGTCGGTGAATTTAAAGGAAGTTAAGGCAAAATGTCCTCAACCTTGTGTGGCAATTATCTCTAGGAATAAGCAGTTTATTGTGTGGTTAAAGTTAAGATTAGAATATGTCTTAACCGGTGAATTTCAAGCGGTTTCTGATGCAGAGGCGATGGCTTCTTTAGTTACGGTATAAAGAAAAGGTGGGGTAGTTCCCGCCTTTTTAATATTGGTGATAATTCAATGGTTAAAAGTGGTTAAAAAAGAGGAGTGTAATCATGGCTAATTTATCCATATTTAAGCTAAAATCTCGCAATTTGTGGCAGTTTTTGATATTTATTATTCTGGGTTTATTTCTCTTCTTAGGAATTAGTTTATTACCCTTACAAAAAGTAGAAGCTAAGGATATTTCAGCGGAGATAATTGCTACTAATAATTGGGAATATGCTTCATTTCCTGTCGAGACTTTTCGTAGTTATAGTTCTCCTTTTGGTTATCGAAAATCTCCGACGGGAGGGAATACAACGGAATTTCATAAAGGTTTAGATATTGTTGGTCCTTTGGGTAGTTATATTAGAAATTGGTGGACAGGTCAGGTGGTGGAATTAACGGACAATACCGCCGGTGGTACTACCATTAAAATTCAATCAGGGGAGTGGATTCATATGTACTCTCACTTGATGGGAAAAGTAGTAATTAGTGGAAATAGTCGTTATTTAAGTGATCCCGAAGGGGGCATCGAACTTTGGCTAGGAGAACAAGTTGAATCTGGCGCTCGAATTGCTCGGATTGGCATGACGGGAAGAACCACAGGACCCCATTTACATTGGGGGTTGAAATATGCAGGCAAATATGTAGATCCGGGGTTAGTATTGCAAGAAATGTACAAGGGACAAAACGCCTAATAGTTGACAATGGATAGTTAAGAAATAATAAATAGGAAAAAATGTTTAAGAAATATATGTTGTTAGGGGTAACAAGTGTATTAATTGCGTTACCTTTAAATAGTTTGGCGCAGGAAAATATGAATCTTCATCATGAAATGCCACATCAAACTAATGATAATCACCATGAGCATGGAACTTTTATGATTCCTAAAGGTGAGTTAATTCCGACTGTTAAATTAGTAGTTCATAATGATAGTAAAAAAGGTTGGAATTTGGAGGTAAAAATAACAAATTTTACCTTTGCTCCCGACAAAGTTAATCAGGAAAGTAAATTTAATGAAGGTCACGCCCACATATATATAAATGGTAAAAAACTAACCCGTTTATATGGGAATTGGTATTATTTAGAATCCTTACTATCGGGGAAAAATGAGATTAAAGTTAGTTTAAATACTAATAACCATGAAACCCTAGTTTCCGAGGGAAAAATGATTGAGGATGCTGTAATAATTACAATTCCTTAAGAGAGATATTAGGAGTAATTCATGAATTACTCCTACATTTTATTGTAATCTTTTTTGGGCTTCTTCTAAAGCTTGTTTGGGATTTTTTTGACCTAATAAAGATGCTTCGATCGCCCTTCCTAAACTTTCTGATAACTTAGGATAACCTTCAATAATAGGGCGAGATCTTGCTACTTGCATTTGGTCTAAAAACACTTTAACTACGGGATTTTCCTGAACAAAAGCTTGATATTCGGGGCTTTTTTGGGCGTTTAAATTAATCGGTAAATAACCAGTTTTTAAAGCCCATTCCGTCTGAAATTCCTCACTAATAATATACTCTAAAAATTGCAGAGTAGCGGCTTCTTTTTCGGGGTTAGTTTTAAAGACGAATAAATGTTCTCCTCCGACGACAGTCGCATTATTTTTATCTTTAGGAAAAGGAAAAACATTGTAATCAATACCGCTTTGTTTTAATTGGGCAAGAGTCCAAGGACCAGTAACTTGCATGGCCACTTTTCCAGCGATAAAATCATCCAATTCATAACCCCTTTCAGGTTGGGATAAAATAGCGGCTTTTTCTACTACTAAATCTCGGCCAAATTGTAACGCTGTAATTGTACCATCATTAACCAAACTTGGCTGATTGTTTTGGACAATTTCACCACCAGCACTAAATATAAAAGGCAACCAAACAAAGACATTCCATTCACCTTTTCCTAGTGAGAGTAAAATACCGTTTTGGTCAATTCTACCGTCATTATTGTTGTCTTTGGTAAGTTTTTTCGCAGTTTCTTCTAACTCTTGCCAAGTAGTAGGAAGTTGTTTAATGCCGGCTTTTTCAAATAAACTAGGACGGTAAAAAATAGCGGTATTATTAGTGGACATAGGAACAGACCATAAATGATCATTTAACTGCATTCCTTCCCTAATACCGGGGTCAATGGTGTTAATTAATTGGCTTTCATTGAGCCAGTTTTCGAGGGGTTTAATTGCGTCTAATTTAACTAATTGGCCTGTTAATTGGGGACCATACCATAACACATCAGGAGGCTGATCATTAGCGACTGCTGCTAATATTTTCGGTAATTGTTCATCTGGTTGACCAATATAGAGAGATTCCACTTGAATAGTGGGATTTTCTTGGTTAAATTTAGTTACTAAACTGTCAAAAATTTCTCGATTTTCAGGGGGATTAATTCCGTGCCAAAAAGTAATAGTTTGGACTTGGGAATTAGGTTGACTTGCGTTACATCCACTAATAATTAAGAGGGTAATAGAGAGAAAAATTAGGTTTAAAAAACGAGAATAAACAAATTGAGATTGTTTGTCAGTGAAGAAAAGTAACTTAAATGGTATTTTCATCTGTTAAAATCAAGAAATTTTATTTATCATAGATGAAAAATTAGCAATTAACCATGATAGCGCTAAAACGCAACAACGAACTTTTAAAACTTGTCAAATTCCTAAAAGTAGGTTAATAATAAAGTCAGGTTTCAAAATGAGTTTAATTATGAAGAAAATTACCAAAACAATTGCGATTATTTGCCTGATATTAGGTCTGTTAATTATACCTAATTTAGTAAATTCTCAAGAAACAGATTATAGCAAAATAGAAATACAAACAATTCCTGTTCAAGAGGGAATATATATGTTAACAGGAGAGGGGGGTAATATCGGTGTTTCCGTGGGTAATGATGGTGTTTTCATGATTGATAGTCAATTTGCACCTTTAACTGACAAAATTAAAAAGGCATTAGCTAAAATTAGCAAACAACCAATTCGTTTTTTAGTTAATACTCACTGGCATTTTGATCACGTTGGCGGTAATGAAAACTTGGGCGGTTCTGGTGTTACGATTATTGCCCATGAAAACGTAAGAAAAAGGTTAAGTACAGAGCAGTTTATTGCCGCTTTTAATAGGAAAGTAGAACCGTTAAAAAAGGAGGGACTTCCGTTAATTACATTTGATAATGAAATGGATTTTCATCTAAATAATAATACTATTCATGTATTTCACGTTGATCCTGCCCATACTGACGGAGATTCTGTGATTCATTTTAGGGAACAAAATGTGATGCATACAGGTGATCTTTATTTTAATGGAATGTATCCTTTTATTGATACTTCGAGTGGAGGTTCAATTACAGGAATGATTGCGGCCAGCAATGAACTTTTAGCGATCTGTAACCCTGAAACCCAGATTATTCCGGGACATGGAAAATTATCTAATTGTGATGAATTAAATACCTATCAAACGATGTTAAAAATGGTAAAAGAGCGGGTCGAAAAGGCGATCGCAAATAGCATTTCTAAAGAGGATTTTATTAAATCAAAACCAACAGCAGATTTAGATCAAACTTGGGGTAAAGGTTTCTTAAAACCGGAACAATTTTTAGATATTGTTTACAGTGATTTATCTCGTTAAAAGTAGGGTGGGTAAAGCCCACCAATTAGCAATCAATGAACTTGTAAAAAATTGACGACATCTTGAGGGGTAGGTAAAGCGTTAATTGCGCCTTCTTTAAGAGTAGTTAAAGCACCAACTGCGGCGGAATAAGTAATAATTTGCTTAATATTATTAGCATCATTTAAACTGTCAATTCCTTGTTGGTATAACTGATGAATAAAACCGGCTAAAAAGGCATCTCCTGCTCCCGTTGTATCGACAGAATTAACAGAAAACGGTTTAATTTTATCTTGATAATCATTGATATAATAATTAATGTCACCGTGGCCACCATTAGTAACAATAACTCCTTCAACAGAGTTAAGAAGATGGGCAATTTTCTTGACATCTTGAGTATTAAATAACCAGTCAGCTTCTTCGGCGGCAAATTTAACAAAATCAGCGTATTGCCATAATTGATTAATTAGAGGTTTAGCGTCATTAAAATTAGTCCAGAAATTTGGTCTTAAATTAACATCTATGACCACCTTTAAATTATAAAAATCAGCTAATTCTAAAGCTCGAAAAACGGCTTTTCTAGTAACAGGAGAAGCTAAAGATAAAGTACCAATAACCAAAAATTCAGCCTCAACAAAAAGTTTAATGGGTAACAGGAAATCATCTAAAAAACAATCAGCAAATTGATCAGTGGCATAATCGCCAAAACCAACAAAACAACGATCGCCTTGGTGATCTCGTAAAACATAAACTTGGCGAGTTGGTTGAGAAGGGGAATATTGTAGGCCAGAAGTATTAACTCCAAGAGACTGTAACAGAGAGACCAATTGAGTTCCAGCTTGATCTGATCCGACAGCACCAATAAAAGCAGCTGGAGTGCCTAATTTTTGCACGGCGCAAACAACATTAGCGGGAGCACCACCGGGGTAAGGATTCCAGGACTTAACTTCGGGGAAAGATTGACCAATTTCTACGGCTAACAAATCAAAAAGAATTTCACCGAGACCGAGAATAACAGGATTACTCATAACTCCCTCAAATATAAAGTTTTTTTTCAGATTAACGTAAAAAATAAGAACAGAAGCTAAAAATAACCTAAAATATTAAAATTATAGTAAGCAAATTTACCGAGGAAATAAGAGCTATGACAAGTAGCGAATCAGCAATCAATGTCTCTCTTTCTGGGCGAGAACTACAAATCATCGAATTAGTAGCCACTGGTTTAACTAACCAAGACATTGCTGAAAAATTAGAGATTAGCAAACGCACTGTAGATAACCATATCAGCAACATTCTCCACAAAACCAAAACTGACAATCGAGTAGAATTATTGCGATGGGCCTTGACGTGGGGTAAAGTTTGTCTTGATGAAGTCAATTGTTGCATTTTACCATTAACAGAGGAGGTGGCCAGTGAGTTAAATGACGAAGTGGTCTCTGAAGCTTAGTTTTATTACAGTTAGTCTGATCATTTTCACCAGTTGTCAAGATGCTGGCTTGATTACTCCACCTACAGCTTTAGTGGGAGCTACCCTAAATAGTCAAAATCAAGAAGAAAATCCCCAATTTTCCTACGAGGGACGTTTTTTGGTTTTTAGTTCAGACAGGGGTAATAAAAGGAGCGTTTTTCTTTATGATACCCAAAATCGCAATTTAGTACCCTTACCAGGATTAAATCAGGCTGGTAGCGTTCAAGAACAACCGGATATCAGCGCTAATGGCCGCTTTTTGGTGTATGTTTCAGAACAAGAGGGAAAACCGGATATTTTTGTTTATGACAGGGAAACATTAACGGCTAAAAATATTACTAAAAACCTATTAGTACCGGTTAGAAATCCGACAATTAGTGGTAATGGAAGATTCATTGCTTTTGAAAGTAATCGTCGAGGACAATGGAATATTGAACTCTATGATCAGGGACTAGAAACTGAGTTACCAATTGGTATTAATCCTCCCCAAAATAAACCATAATCACAGAAAATCTAAATTAATTATGAGTGAGACAATTTTTAGTAAAATTATTCGCAAGGAAATACCTGCTAATATAGTATATGAAGATGATTTGGCCTTGGCTTTTCGGGATATTAATCCCCAAGCTCCAACCCATATTTTAGTAATTCCTAAAAAACCAATTGTTAATTTAGATGATGCTGATCTAGAAGATCACGCTCTTTTAGGTCATTTATTATTGACAGTCAAAAAAGTAGCGAAACAACTAGGTTTAACTAATGGTTATCGGGTAGTTATTAATAATGGAACTGATGGAGGTCAAACCGTTTATCATTTACATTTACACATTTTAGGCGATCGCCCCATGGGTTGGCCTCCGGGTTAATTATGAAGAAACTAATGACGACACTAACTATTTTAAATCTAATGATTGCCCCTGTTTTAGCTCAGGAAAAGCCGGGGTGTTTTTTAATAGATGAAAATGGGCAATATCAAAATTTAAATGATATTTGTCCCAGTGCAGAAATACCAATTGTAGAGGAGAAAAAGGAGACTTCTCCTAGTGCAGAAACGCCAATTGTAGAGGAGAAAAAGGAGACTTCTCCTGTTCCTCCCACCGTTGAAAATCCTACTAATCCTATTCCTCAAATGCCTACTTTTGAGGATAATAAAACAGATAAAACCGAGCCAAATAGTGCCTTTTTTACTGTTCCCATAAAAAAAAGAATGGGAGGAATCCCGTTAATTGATGTAACATTTAATGGGGGAAAAACCTTTGAAATGTTATTAGATACAGGGGCAACAGTTACGACAATTACTGATACAATGATGAGGGAATTAAAGGTTAAACAAGAGCAAACTATACCGGTGGCCACTGCGGGAGGAATGATTCAAGCGGGTTTGGGTAAAGTTGAATCGATGAAAGCGGGAAATTTAGAAGTAAATAACTTATTGGTGTCCCTATCTTCCACTTTACCTTTGGGGTTGTTAGGACAAAATTTTTATAGTGATTATGACGTGAATATTAAAGAAAATGTAATCGAATTTGCCCCAAGATCGAATAAATAGTTATCAGTTATTAGGTAACAATTTTACGGTTTTATCGCAATAATTAGGGCAAAAAATGAACTCAGAAAAATAATGAAAGTTTTACCATTTAAGAATAAAAATCAGGTTTCTTTACCTTTTATTTGGATTGTTCCGTTTATCGTACAAATTTTTGTCACAGTTTCTTTAATTGGTTATTTTTCCTATAGAAATGGACAAAAAACAGTTAATCAATTAGTGGAGCAGTTAACCGCAGAAATTGGTTCAAAAGTGGAACAAAACCTGAATTTTTATTTAGAAATACCCCATCAAGTTAATCAAAGTAATTTAGATTTAATTAAGGCTGGTTTTTTAAACCTAAATAATTTAGAACCGTGGGAGTTTCATCTTTGGCAACAAGTTCAAAGAGAGAATAAACTTGCTTTTATTGCGCTTTCCACTGAAAAAGGAGCACAAAGAACCGGGCAAAGATTAAAAAATAATAGCTTGGTTATTAATATTACTAATCCGAAAAATAACTTTGAATTTCGTTCTTATAATACCAATCAAAAGGGTGAAAAAACAACTTTAAATCGAGTTTTACCGAACAAAAATCCTTTGGTAACTAATTGGTATCAAACAGGAATTAAAAGTAGTAAACCTATTTGGAGTCCTCTTCATGTCTCTTATTTAGAGAATATCTTGCTTATTTCTGGATTAGAAGCTATTGACATCAACAAAGATCAAATAGCGGAAGGAATGTTAAATACCACCATCAAATTAGATCAGATCGGGATTTTTTTAGGTGAGTTAAAAATTGGCAAATCAGGACAAGCATTTATTCTGAATAAAGAAGGTCAACTGATTGCTAATTCCACGGGTGAAACTCCCTTTAATCCAGAGACAAAAGAGCTGCTTCCTGCCGTAAAAAGTCAAGATAAATTAACGCAATTTATTGCCAAATTATTGGGAGAACAATTTAATAATTTAGCAGCGATTAATCAGCAAGAAAAGATTAAATTCAAACTGAATAATAAACAATATTTTACTCAAGTTATCCCCTATAAAGATGACCATGGATTAGATTGGTTAATTGTCTTAGTTGTACCAGAATCTGATTTTATGACGGAAATTAATGCTAATACAAAAACAAGCATTGAACTGTGTTTATTAGCATTAATAATCGCAATTATAGTCGGATTTTTCACTTCCCGTTGGATTGCTAAACCAATTAACCAATTAGCAGTGGCCAGTGAGGCAATTTCCGAAGGTAAATTAGACCAAAGAGTGGAGATAAAAGGAATCAAAGAATTAACGAGTTTATCGCGCTCATTTAATCACATGGCTGAACAATTAGTAACCTATTTTAAGGCCTTAGAAAAGGCGAAAAATGAGCTAGAAACAAGGGTTTTAGAAAGGACGATACAACTGGAAGAAGCGAAAGGAAAAGCGGAAGTAGCGAATCAGGCCAAAAGTGCATTTATTGCGAATATGAGCCATGAATTAAGAACACCTTTAAACGCAATTTTAGGGTTTTCGAGCATTATGATGCGTTCTCAAATATTAAGTCAAGAACATCGAGAAAATATCCAAATTATTAACCGTAGTGGTGATTATTTACTAACCTTAATTAATAATATTTTAGATTTATCCAAAATTGAAGCGGGTAAAATGAGTTTGAATGAGAAAAATTTTGACCTTTATAACTTATTAAATGAATTAGAAGACTTATTACAATTAAAAGCGGAAAATAAGGAATTACAATTAATTTTTGATTATAATAATCACGTACCTCAATATGTGAGAAGCGATGAAACAAAATTGCGTCAAGTGTTAATTAATCTGATTAATAATGGGATTAAATTTACCGAAGTTGGGGGAATATCTGTCAGAGTTGGTGTTCCTTTAAATCTCCTTAATGAGGGAGAAATAGATAAAATTATTTTTGAGATTCAAGATACCGGTCCTGGTATTTGTGAAGCAGAATTAAAGCAAATTTTTGAGGCCTTTACTCAAACAGAAACAGGGAAAAATAGCCAAGAAGGAACAGGTTTAGGATTACCAATTAGTCGCAAATTTGTGGAATTAATGGGGGGAAATTTAACCGTTAAAAGTGAATTAGGAGTGGGTACAACTTTCCGTTTTGAGATTAAAATAAAGGTTGTTACTGAGAATGAAATAGAAAATAAACAAGCAACTCGTCATGTGATTGCCCTAAAACCCGATCAACCTTGTTATAAAATTTTAATTGTTGATGATCGTCCCACCAATCGTTTATTAATGATGAAATTATTACAACCATTAGGTTTTGAACTTCAAGAGGCTAAAAACGGTCAAGAAGCGGTTAAAATGTGGGAAGAATGGCAGCCAAATTTAATTTGGATGGATATGAGAATGCCAGTTATGGATGGTTATGAAGCAACCCAAAAAATTAAAGGTACAATTAAAGGAAATGCGACGGCAATTATTGCCTTAACTGCGAGTGTTTTAGAAGAAGAAAAAGCGGTAGTTTTATCAGCTGGTTGTGACGATTTTGTGAGGAAACCATTTCGGGAAGCAGAAATATTTGATACGATGAAAAAACACTTAGGAGTACAATATATTTATGAAGAAGAGCAACAATTTAAAATCAAAATTCAATTAGAACATTTAACTTCTCAAGATTTAAAAGTCATGCCTTCTTTTTGGTTAAAAGAAATGTATCAAGCATCCTTAGAATTAGACGATGATTTAATGTTAGAATTAATTGCACAAATACCAGAAAATAATTCTTTATTGGGCGAAAAATTAATTAATTTAATTGATAGTTTCCAACTCAATAAAATTAGACAATTAATAGAAGAAATTATAAAATAACCAGTTAAATTAAATTTTATCAAGAATGATTCAAGAACAAATGTCAGAAGATAACAACTTAGAGGCCAGTGTTTTAATTGTCGATGATCAACCGGCTAACTTACGAGTTTTAGCCACCATGTTAAAGGGAAATAATTATAAAGTAAAAAAAGCCCTTGACGGAGAAAGTGCTTTAATTGCGGCCGAAGTGAGTCCACCAGATTTAATTTTATTAGATATTTTAATGCCGAATATGGATGGATATGAAGTTTGTAACAAAATAAAATCTAATCTAAAAACTAAAGATATTCCGGTAATTTTTATTAGTGCTTTAAGTGAAGTATTTGATAAAATCAAAGCCTTTGAAGTCGGAGGCATAGATTATATTACCAAACCTTTTCAAGAAGAAGAAGTTATGGCAAGAATTAGCAGTCAATTAACCATTCAAAGACAAAAAAAATTACTACAAAAAGAGCGAGAAAGCCTGAAACAAGAAATAAAACAGAGGAAAGAAGCGGAAGCAATTTTATATCAATCAAGGGCTTTAATTTCGAGTATTTTAAATACTTCCCTGGATGGAATTGCGGCTTTAGAAGCGGTGAGAAATCCAAAAACAGGTAAAATAGAGGATTTTCGCTGTTTAGTGATTAATCCGATTATCGCTAATGTTTTCCATCAAGAACCGGAAGATTTAGTCGGTAAATTAATTTTTAAAAAGTTAATTAATAAAATTAATGCAGATTTATTTGAAGAATTTATTAAGGTTGTGACCACCGGAGAATCATTAGAAAAAGACTTTAATTATACCTATAACAAAGAGCAAAAATGGTATCATTTTATTGCGGTTAAATTAGGTGATGGTTTTTCGATTACAGTCAGAGATATTACCGAACGAAAACACTTAGAATTTACCTTAAATCGTTTAGCAAATATGGACGGTTTAACCGGTATTGCGAATCGTTTATATTTTAATAGAATTTTAGCAAAAGAATGGCAACGTGGTCAAAGGGAAAAACAACCTTTATCCTTAATTTTAGCTGATGTGGATTTCTTTAAAAATTATAATGATTATTATGGTCATCAAGCAGGGGATGAGTGTTTAACAAAAGTGGCTCAAATGCTGAAAAATTTGGTCAAAAGACCGGGGGATTTAGTCGCTCGTTATGGAGGAGAAGAATTTGTAATTATTTTAGGGAATACTGATAGTAATGGTGCGATAAAAGTAGGGGAATTAATTATTAGTGAACTAGATAAACTAAAAATTCCCCATGGGGATTCCAAAGTAAAAGATTATGTTACGATTAGTTTAGGAATTGCCACGATTATTCCGACGACAGCAATTCCCTTTCATACTATTATTAAAAATGCGGATCATGCTTTATATGAAGCTAAGAAATCGGGTAGAAATTGTTTAAAATATTATGAGATGAATTTATTTAATTAAATTTTACTAGCAATTCCCTGAGAAACATAGCATAAAACTGGTTATAGTGATTCCAATTAAGATTAAAACAGTTGAAAAATAGGTTCGTAGTTGCGCTTTAGCGCTTCTTAGGACTAAAGTCCAACAACAAACTAAAAACTTTTGTTTAATTTTTATTTGAAATTACTATAA
>JAABRE010000007.1 GCA_011391125.1 Synechococcales cyanobacterium S06 | reverse complement strand
TTGCCTGGTAAATTAAAAAGTCCAGATTTAATTAAAATTTTTTCAATCTTTTTAATAGTTCGGCAAACGTTTGATTCATTTAATCCATAATCATTCCCTAAATGAAAATATGTTCTATATTCGCGATAATAAGCTAAAGTTAGTAAAATTTGGTCTTCTATAGTTAATTTGTTTTTTCTCCCAGTTTTTTTATGTTCTGAAATATGACAATTAACAACTTCAACCATTTTTTGAAAAGTATTAGGATGTACTCCTGTTAGACGTTTAAAGTCTTCATTCTTTTTATTCTTTAGTTCTTGATATTTCATTATTTTCGATAAATAATTACGTTTTTTGACATTATATCATTTTTTCTCTCACAGTTTCGCAAGAGGTCTAATTTGTAATTGCCGGCCTTCTCTTGAGAAATTGATACTTTGCCCACCTTTACCGTGGAGTCTGTTTTTAGGTTATGGTTACTCATGTTTTTTCGTTGTTAGGGTTGATCCCCCTGACTTTTTTTTGGTCTTAGTCAGACCATTAGGAGACCGAGATAAAGACCAATCCTTTGTTTTTATCTAAGTCAATAAGTCGGGCATTCGTTACTATATAAGTATTATAAGTGATCTTTTTTTGTAGGAAAAATATCAAAAAAATTTTTTGTGAACATAGTCCCTTAGAAATAGCCGAAATTCTACAGAAAAATATTAAGGGAGTAGAAACAGATTTATCCGCTACAATATATCGCTATGTTAAGGCTTTATTAGAGAAAGGAAATACTAAAATTGGCAGTTGGCGTGATATTTGTGAATGGTTAGAATGCTCTGGTTATAAGTGTGAAATTGAAACCGAATTTAATGATAATAATTTTTCTGATAAAAATCTTTTTAATGTTACTAATGTTAAATTTGAAAATAATGAAATTAAAATAGATGTTTTTTTACAAATTACTATTCCTGTACCTACCGATTTATTTGTTCAAGGTTTAGATAACATTAATTTTAATTAAGTTAAAAGAAACCAGATTTCTCCAAGAAATCTGGTTTCTCAAGAATTTGAGACCACTTGACGACTCTCCTTTTTTGATTATGTTATTTTCTAAGAAAACCGGAAAAAACGAGGTTTTAAAATGAGGAAAGATGATGAAATAAAACAATTGATAGCGTCTAATACTTCTAATGCTAAAGTAATTCAAGCTTTTTCAAAAATAACTAAGAAAAACTAAGAAAAAAAATGACTGTAAAAAAACATTTTCGACAACTATTAAACGACTCTAAAATATTAGTATTACCCGGAATTTATGACTGTTTAAGTGCGAAAATTGCCCAACAAATTGGTTTTGAAGCAGTTTTCACCAGTGGTTACGGGATTTCCGCTTCAACCTTGGGAATGCCAGACTATGGCTTTGTTACAGCAACCGAAATGTTAAATAGTGTCGGCAATATTGCGGCGGCCGTTGATATTCCCGTAATAGCTGATTTAGACACGGGATATGGCAACCCCCTAAATGTGATTCGTACGGTGTCAGAAGCGATAAAATTAGGCGTTTCAGGGATAATTTTGGAAGATCAGGAGTGTCCGAAAAGATGCGGTCATTTCGACGGAAAACGGGTGATTTCAGCCTCAGAACACATTGAAAAAATCAAAGCTGCTGTTTATGCCAAAGGCGACAGTGATTTGGTAATCATTGCCCGCACGGATGCCAGAGCTCCATTGGGGTTGACAGAAGCGATCGCCCGTGGTAGAGCATATTATCAAGCGGGTGCAGATATCGTATTTGTAGAAGCTCCCCAATCGGTGGAAGATTTAAGCGAAATCGCCAAAAGTTTACCGAATATTCCGTTATTTGCTAACATGATTGAAGGGGGAAAAACGCCTTGTTTAGCAGCAGAAGAATTAGCAAAAATGGGCTTTACAATAGTAGTTTATCCCTTAACTGGTTTATTTGCAGCAACCAAGGCCATGTTAACATCATTAACCTATTTAAAACAAAACGGAAATACTCAAGGTTTTACCGATTTAGTAAACTTTAATGAATTTGCCAACCTCATCGAAATTCCCAAATATAAAGAATTAGAAAAACGCTTTACTATTGAGGATAAATAACTATGAAACCTGTAACAATTGAAATGGATTCTGTTAATTTAACCGACGAACAATTTTTTCAATTATGTGTCAAAAATCGCAATTTTAGATTTGAAAGAAATGCAGAAGGAGATTTAGTTATTATGTCACCAACCGGAGGAGAAACGAGTAATAGAAATGCGGGAATTAATGCTCAATTATGGATGTGGAATCATCGAAGCAAATTAGGTAAAGTGTTTGATTCTTCGGGAGGTTTTAAGTTACCAAAAGGAGGCGATCGCTCTCCGGATGCAAGTTGGATTCCTTTGGCAAAATGGAATAATTTAACTCCTGAACAACAAAAGAAATTTTTGCCTTTATGTCCTGATTTTTTGATTGAGTTACTATCTGTAACTGACAGTTTAAAAGATACTCGAAAAAAGATGCAGGAATATATGGACAATGGCGCAAAACTAGCTTGGTTAATTAATCGCAAAGATAAACAAGTGGAAATTTATCGCGAGGGAAAAGAGGTAGAAATCCTCGATAATCCTGTTAGTTTATCTGGGGAAAATATCTTACCCGAATTTGTCTTAGAAATGGAATTAATTTGGTAGGTAACTAACTATGAAACCTGTAACAATTGAAATGGATTCTGTCGATTTAACCGATGAACAATTTTTTCAATTATGTGTCAAAAATCGCAATTTTAGATTTGAAAGAAATATAAACGGAGATTTAGTTATTATGTCACCAACCGGAGGAGAAACAGGGAATAGAAATGCGGGAGTTACTGCTCAATTATGGATGTGGAATCGTAAAACAAAATTAGGAATGGCTTTTGATTCTTCCACCGGTTTTAAGTTACCAAAAGGAGGCGATCGCTCTCCGGATGCAAGTTGGATTCCTTTGGCAAAATGGAATAATTTAACTCCTGAACAACAAAAGAAATTTTTGCCTTTATGTCCTGATTTTTTGATTGAGTTATTATCAGCAACCGATAGTTTAAAAGATACTAGAAAAAAGATGTTAGAATATATGTCAAATGGAGCTAAATTAGCTTGGTTAATTAATCGCAAAGATAAACAAGTGGAAATTTATCGCGAGGGAAAAGAGGTAGAAATCCTTGATAATCCTGTTAGTTTATCGGGGGAAAATATCTTACCCGAATTTGTCTTAGAAATGGAATTAATTTGGTAAACAACCTTTTAATTAACTAATTGTAAGAGCAAAAAGTCACATACTACTAATAACTTCAATTAATCGCTTACGAAAAAAGGTATCATTTTCTAAATACCATTGTCTGGCCTTTTCTCCTAATTCCCTTTTTTGATGATCACTCATTTCTAATATTTCATTTATTTTTTGTTCCAAAGATTGAGAATCTACATAATAATTAGTTCCTAATCTTTGGGGTTTGGTATGACTATAATTAACTAAAATACCTCGCTCCAGTGTAATTAATTCATTCATCGGAGGAGCATCAGTAGTAACAGTTAAAGCTTGACAGCTCATGGCTTCGACAATGTAATGACCAAATCCTTCAGCTTCAGATGGACATAAATGAATCCCATAAGTATTTTGATATTCAGATAAGACTTGATCCTCTAAAAATTCAGTAATATATCTAATATTAGGAGCACAAACATGAAAATCTTTTTTCTTTTGTCTTATAGTTAAAGTTGGCCATTCAGGATGACGCAACCAAGTATCAATAATCGTTTTTGTTCCTTTTTGCACCGAATTACTGCCAGCTAAATGAAAAAATTGGTTGTAATTTTTGCTATATTTTTCCTCAAATTGATCAAAAGTAGTGAAGCTAATAAACTCCGTTTTACAACCCAAATTATCAAAAATATCTTGGGCAATTTTGGTTAGGCAAAGAATATAGTCAAATTGTGGTAAATATTGACGTGCTTCATCTCTAAACCATTCTTGATGAGGTATCAGGCAATTAATTTTAGCAAAGGAAAACCATGAAGGTATAACATCTTCTAAAAATAGATTAATATCGTAGGGGGGTTTTCTGGCCAAAATATTAGTGGTAAATTTGTCAATATAAGTAGTTATGCGCTGAATTTTGTGTTCAAGAGTTGGTTTTCCCACTTCAAAAACCGAAACTTGGAAACCAGCAGTTCGTAAAACTTCAGCCAAAATAGATACTGATTTATTTAAACCAAATCCTCTATTTACTACGATAATGTTTATTTTTTTCATGATCATTTAAAAACCAAAAACTAGGGAATTACTTTAATATTATATTCTAAACCTAATCGTTTCAACTCATTTCTAATATAAGTGAAATCATCACTTTGATTTCTGGGAAAAAATGCCCTTCTATAGAGAAATTTTACTAAGAAAAAAGGATTAGGAGAGAGAAAAGACAAAGCATATTTAATTTTATTAATTAGGCCTGACTGTTCTTTTAAACCTAACCTTAATGCTTGCCTTTTATACACAAAAAATAAGCTCTCTAAATTTAACTTTTGGTAAAATTCAGGGTTATATTTTTCGAGAATTGGTAAAGCTGATTTTACCATCTCTAAATAGTGAATTTTTTGTGCTGAAGTTTTATGGGCTTCATGTTTAGTAGCTTGTTGGGGATGAATTCTCCATGAAGCTAATTCTTCAGGAATATGAAGGGTATTACACACCAAAGCTGCTCGCATTCCCCATTCAAAATCAGCCCCAGGTCCCCAATTTGTACCAAATAAACCGATTTTCTCAAAAACAGATCGCCTAATTAATAACTGTAATGGACCAAAATATACGGTTTCAAAAGCACAATATAAAATACCATCATAAGGGGCAAAACGAATATGTTTTTGCTGGATTAATTCACCGTAAAATAATTGTGCTGGCCGTTGATACCAAAAGTCTTTTATTTCCCGATCTTTTTGATCCATAATTGTTAAACAACAATGACATAAATCACATTCGGGATAGTCTTCTAATCCTGTTACCATTTTCTCCAAACAATCAGGAGTCATGACATCATCATTAGTGGCAATATAAATATATTCTCCCTGAGCTAAATTCAGACAATTATTCCAATTAACATACATTCCCTCCCTTGGAGCTTGAGAAATTCGCATTCTGGGTTCTTGTTCGGCATATTTTTCAATTAATTCCCAAGCTCCATCATCTGAGTAATTATCAATAACAATCAATTCCCAATCTGTGAAAGTTTGATTGAGGATTGTCTGGAGTCTTTTGTCTAGGTATTGTCTATTATTTAGACTAGGTAAAATTATTGATACTTTAGGTTTCATTGTTATTTTAAATGCTTTTATTTTTGCTGTTTAAGACTTAGGTTTAGATAAAAAATATCTTAATATTATACCGATTTTTTGAATCATAAGAGAAAAAATACTGAATACTTTAAAGACAAAATAATTGAATTTACTTTTACTACTAAGTCTTTCTAAAGTACCTACTGTATTGTTGATATTTTCCCTTAAACTTACTAATAAAGAATTTTCTCTCAAATAAAATCCCGAAAATTGGGGATAGAATAGTCCTGTTAATCTTAAAGCCAAGATTCTTGAACCAATTAATTTTTTTCTTTCTGCTTGATAGGGTTGAATTTTTTCAAGATGATCAAGAGAATAATTATCAACTTTTAAATAGCCATTATTTACTGCCTGTTCAATTAAATTTTTACCTTTATTATTTCTAGCAATAATCAGACTTTTTCCCTCTTGTTCCTCAAAACTAGGATAACCATTCTCTTCTTCCCAAGCATCTCCAAAAGTAAGATCTCCCATAGTACCCATTCCATCAGGACAAATCTTGCATCTAAAGTGTAAATGTTTATTTAGTATTGACCCCCAAGAATCATTATAACTGCGAGAAAAATGATTTCCGTTTTTATCAATTGCTGTAGCTTGCCCCGGCCAACCTCTTCCTCGATACCAAAAGTCTTCTACGGTTTCCTGATCAACTCCCAAAGCTTTTATTAAGGCTTCTGTACCTTTGAGACTAGGAGTACCAGCACACATAAAAGTAATTAGAATTACCATTTGTTCTTGAAATTCCCCATGTATCTTTAAGTATGCTTTCAAAGCTGCGACATCACAAGGCTTTCCGACAAAAGCAAATTTGTCAGTTTTATTAGTATCAGTTAGTATTTTTTTGATGGATGTTAAAGGTGCGGCTGGAGCATATCGCGAACCCGAATTTTTGAGGATATCCTCTCGATTACGACTAATATATACCGTATTTGTCAAAGAATTAGATAAAGCTCTACCAATATGAATGACCTTAGTTACTAATCCTTTTTCTAATAAAAATTGTAATAAACCAGTTATCCCTCCTCCCGAAGAAGCCTGCCAACGAATCTCCTCATCTGTTGAATAACCTACCCAGGAAGCGGAGATCGGCCCCCATAATTTTTCTTGTTTGGTATTGAGCTTTGTTTCTTGATTAACTATTACACCAGGACAAATTTTTTTAATTTTGTCCCAAGGTTCTTGATCTTGATTTTTAACATGGGGATGATAAAAGCCATCACACCCCAACTCAAGTTTAATGGCATTTTCGGGAGCAATACCTTCACAGATTCCACAGCCTATACAAAGATTAGCTTGATCAACATCTTTAACACTTTTCATCATTTTGTAAATAAAACTTTTAGTTCATTGAAAAATTCTTGATTATACCTTTCAATAATAATAGTTGAAATCTTTACTCTTTCTTTAAGCTGATCAATATTATTAAGTTGATTGTCAATAAATTGAATAACATCTTCTTCATTGTCGACAGTGGGATCAGCTACATAAGGATAGTCAAGAGTATGGTTAAAAAGTCCAGTAAACTTTCTACTATAGGCTATAGGTATAACAGGTACTCCGGCAGATAAAGCCGCAATACAAGAGTGCATTCTTGAACCTATAAAAAAATCTAGACCACTAATATAACTTTTCGCTTTAACTGGAGAAGAAAAAGAAGGAGCGAGTCTGGTCTGAGGAAACATTAATTGCAATTTCTTACAAACTTCATAATCATTTTCGATGGGAAATGATGGACTGATAACATGGGAAACCAAATGAATCAAACAATTATTTTTCTGATTTAATAAATCAAGAATATTGGTGATCATTTTTGGATAATTCACTTGCAAAGCAAACTGGTTATTTTTATTATAACCTCCGTTCCAGAGTAAAGCTGAAATATTCAGACCAATGTTAATATTTCCATTATCAAAATCTACTTTATCAAAAGGTAAATTAAAAGCTAAATCTGTATATTTTTTTAAAGAATTGTAATGAGGAAGGTTCTGACGACAATAGTCATAACTTAAGTCATCACGGACGTAAATAGCCTTCATTTTTGCCATAATAAAATTAGCTAATAACCGATTCCATTTTTGATTAAAAGGACCGATTGTTTGCGGAAATAAAACTACCTTTTTCCTTAACAATAAGCAATACAATTTAGTTATAAATAACTTTTTAAATCTATCATTACCATATATATCAGTAAAACTATCACCCTCTCCTAAATCTATAATTAAGTCTGCTTCTTTAACGGCTTGATAAAATGATAAAGATTTAGGTTTTAGTAAAGCCGTTCTATTATTATAGCCATATATGGGATAAAAATTAAAATCTAGTTCTCGGCAATTTAGCTCTATTTTATCTTTAATAATCTGATTTTTTCCTGTACCAATTAAGGTGTATTCAAAGTTCTGATTAATCATTTGAGATAACTCGTCTAAATACACTAAAGCTGAATAGGTTAGTGCATTAACTCCCATATTTCCTGAATATACAGTCGCCCAAAATAAACAAATTTTCATTATTTTAATTCCTCGGATTTTTAAATATATTATCTTGATAAGATATATTTTCTCTTGTTATCCATTGCTGAAAGCAAGAAAAATTCTTAGGCAAATTTTTATTATTTTCAAAATACTTGTCCCATATTTTTAATCTCCTAATCCCTATACTTTTTTAGTAATTATTTTGATATTAATTTTGCCGTTTTAACTCCTTTAATTTTTGTGCGGAATTTTTCCCAAATCGGCAAGATAAAAACTCCTCCTTAATAACGAATATAAGCATTATCTACCTGAGCTAACCATAGTCTGTATTTACACATTCCTGTAAAAAATTGAGATAATTTTCCAACTCGTTTTGAATCAAGGGTGCTAATCTTTCATAGATTACTCTCAGATAGTCTAACCGAGACCAGTCATATTCAAAATCATAATAGTATCTTTTAAAGTGTCGAAATCTCCTCAATTCATCTAATAGTTGATAAGATTCACGAGACAAAACAGCTTTGCGAATACCTGGTATCTCAATACGCATTTTTCTTAATAATTCTTTGTGCCATTGTTGACTATCTAAATGATTTTCAAACATCCTAGAAATGCGAAATAATACGGTTTCCACACAGGTATAAGTATTACACAGAATGTCTGCTAATAACACAGCATCCCTTAAATCTCTTTTATTTTCATCTGTAAACATGGGACTATAGGAAACATACAAATTATCTATATTCTTAAGTACAATTTGACTCTCTTTTATTTCCCCTACTAATAATAACAATTCCTCACTTTTCATAGACAATTTTCCCTTTCATTAAAATGATTTTTTGAAATGAGGGATGGATATTTTCCCACTTAATTAAATCTAAAGGAAAATCCGTCAAATCTTCAGCATCCGCCAATAATCCCATAAACTTTATACTATCTATTCCTACCACGGCCAAATCAATGTCGGAAGCTTCGGAAAAATGTTTTGATTCCAAAACTGAACCCCATTGAATAATTTTTTCTGGTTCGTATTTTTCCCGAATCATCTTAATAATATTATCACTATCTTGTTTAGCTTTTGTCCATAAATTAAGCCGTTTTCGGTGCAAAGATTCTTGTTTTTCTCGCAGATAACGCCTCGCAGATTCATAATCAAACATCTATTATTCCTCCAAAAAGTCTATTAACATTTTTTCTGAAAATTACGGTAAAACCAAGCTTTCATGTGCTGACCTTTATTGGTAATTTTCTGTTTAATTTGTTCGGTTTTATCCTGTGGTTTTAAATACTTTGGTCTTTGTTCAGGATTTTTCCAAAAACGGTAATATAAAAACTCCTCTTTATAGCCAATATCAACATCATATCCCTGACATAAACGAGCAAAATCTTTAGATGAATAATTCATGTAATGAAGCCGATGAATCGGTTTTAATCCCTGTTTATTGTAAAGCACATTATCAATATTTACAAACGGATCGACACCGGCACAATTTCCCGTGCGATCTTGTGCATTTTCACTTAAAGTAAAGTTATAAAGGGGGCGATCGCTTCGTAAAGTTAAATAATTAAATAAATTAACTTCTCCCCACCAATCATCCCCATTAATCCATTCAATTTCTCTTTTTTCTATCAGTAATTTTTGGAAAGATTTAATTTCTTTATCATTAAATAGGCCTTTTTTAGAAGCAAAAAAACTCCCACAGTGAAGTTTCGGACGAATATCTGCTTCTTGATATAAACCTGAAGCTTCAATTTTAGCTATATTTAAAGCTGCTACTGGGGTAGGTTTTTTATGTTCCCAATCATCAAAAACAAAATCATAGGTGTTAAGTTTTTCAAAAAGATTATCAAGAGGTTTCATGGCCAAACTATCACCATCATAAAAGACAAACTTCTCAAATTCACCATCAAAAGCGACAAATTTTCTTTGTAAATGTCCTCCATACCAATTAGGTAATTTTAAATTAGTTTGACTTGCTCTTGGATGATTAGACCAAACGACTTGGGCAAAATTTTCCCAACGTTTAATGGATTCTTGATTATCAAATAAAGTTACATTTTGTCTTAAATCAATTTCTTTTTTTACTTTTTCAAGTCGGTCATCATAGGGAATGACACAAATAGGAATATCTGGACTAACATTCCTTTCAATGCTATTTAATAAAGCTACAAGCTGGTCAGAAACAACATCATTCGCTAATGTATAAATACCTTGGGAAGTCATAATATATCTTTGATTAGTTATATAGCATTTTCTGATTAAGTATTATATACCCCCTCACCCTCCAATCCCCTCATCCCAAAGAGAGATGGGGAAAAAAGAGGTACAATATCAACTAAAAATACTATAATATTTATTTAATTATCCACAAATGTTAAGCAAAACAGTTGCTAAAATGCCAGATGTTTATAATTATCTTATATTTTAACTATGAATCAAAATAATCTGGCTTTAAAAGAATGGGATGTCGCAGTTAATGCTTTAAGTGAAGGTACAATGATTTTATTACTGAGAAAAGGAGGTATAAAAGAGATAGGTAAAGGCTTTAAATTAGAACAAGAAAACTTCTGGTTATACCCCACTTTTGAACACCAAAAACCTGAACTTTTAAAGGAAAATTACCGTGAATTTGTTACTCCTGTAACATCAGGTTGGCATCCAGAAACGGTAGAAATTAAAGGTAAAGCTAGTGTAACACACTCTTTTTTAATAGACGATCCTGAAATTATTAATAATTTATTACCCTACCATATTTGGAACGAAAAATTTATCAGCGATCGCCTAAAATTCAAACCTAAACAACCTTTAAATATCCTCCTACTTCGGGTATATAACTTACCGCAACCTGTCACTATTTCCTACTCTCAAGAATATAGCGGTTGTCGATCTTGGCTTAACTTATTAGAGCAAATTTCAGAGGATAATTTAACTCCTGTTTTCGACGATTTTGAATATCAAAAAAGGCTAGAAACCTTAACAAAAATAATTATGTAGGGTGGGTTAGACTGGGGAAAATATCGAGGTAAATTTTCAAATTAAATATCCGTTGTAACCCACCATTTTTTATTATTAAAAAATAAAATCATCATCCAAAATCTGCTCTAAAGTATAGGGACAAATTTGAGGAAAATTAATCTGATTATTGGTTTTTTTCGTAGCAACTTTAAAAGCCGTTTTATAGATATTATCTAAATTTTCTTCTAAATAATTACGAAAGGTTTTAGTTAATCTTGTTTCTAAACGACTCCTAAAATTAATAATTTCTATTTGCCAATGGTTCGCATTATAATTGTATTCTTCTCGCCAATATTGGAGTAATAACAGATGAAGAATAATTAATTCAACGTAACTTTTAATAGTAGCTCTATCTCGACGACTCAATTCCTCTAACTCCTCTAATAAATGGTCAAAATCTAGCTGATTATATTGCTTATTTTTGATTAACTCAATACTTTTCTCTAACCATAAATATTCGTCAATTTCATACAAGTCCTTAAGACTAATTTCTGCTTGAGTTTGTACCATCATTTAACCCCTTATTTAGTTGTCAACATTTACGATTATAATCAGTAAACTCAAAAATCCGATTTTTGATAAAAATCGGATTTTTAATGAATTAAAGAACAGAAGCAATAACCTGATCTAAAATTTCCGTAGCTTGATTGATTTCAGCTTCAGAAACAATTAAAGGAGGCACAAAACGCAACACTTTGGGACCGGCTGGCGCAAGCAACAAACCCGCTTTCATAGCTGCTTCCACCAAAACCAGAGACGTTAACTCAACATCGGCCTTAATTTCCATGCCGTTGATTAAACCCCAACCACGGACATCGCTGAATAATTGAGGATACTTATTGGCGATCGCCCTCAAATTAGTGCGTAATTGTTCACCCCGTGCTTGAACATTGTGTAAAATATTGTCTGTTTCGATAGTTTTCAAAACAGTCAACGCTGCGGCACAAACAAACGGGTTTCCTCCGAAGGTACTCGCATGGTTGCCGGGTTCAAACACATCGCAGAAATCCTTACACATCATAGCACCGATGGGAATACCCCCCGCTAAACCCTTAGCGCTAGTCAAGATGTCAGGTTCAACACCCAAATTTTCATAACCCCAAAGTTTCCCAGTACGGCCAACTCCGACTTGGACTTCATCAAAAACCAACAAAATACTATTTTCGTCGCAAATTTGACGCAATCTGAGGAAATAGTCCAAATCTCCCGGACGCACTCCACCTTCACCCTGTAAAGGTTCTAGCATAATCGCTGCTACCCTACGGTTGCCTTCATCAATATCGGCGATCGCATTTTCCACGGCCTCAATGTCATTGTAGGGGACATACTCAAACCCCGGAACTAAAGGTTCAAAATGCTTCTGATACTTCGGTTGACCAGTTGCTGTTACAGTGGCCAAAGTCCGACCATGGAAACTATCCTTAGCAGTCAAAATAACTGGTTGTTCTAAAAAATCCTGCACCGTATGGGCATATTTCCGCACCAACTTGATGGCTGCTTCATTAGCTTCCGCACCGGAATTACAGAAAAATACCTTATCAGCGCAGGAATGTTCAACCAGCCATTGCGCCAACTCCCCCTGTTCAGGAATGTAGTATAAATTAGAAATATGGTGTAACTTTTGGATTTGCTCAGTGACAGTTTTAATCAAAGCGGGGTGAGCATGACCTAAAGTACAAGTGGCAATTCCCGCCACAAAATCCAGATATTCATTACCATTGGTATCCCACAAACGACACCCTTCCCCTTTAGTAATCGCAACCGGAAAACGGCCATAAGTGTTCATCACATAGGTGTTAAACTGATCTTGATTAAAACTTGTGGGGGGATTTTCCACTAAAATTGAATTACTCACAAAAAACTCCTAATCATGAATTGTTAATTATCAATTGTTAATTGTTAAGCATCTAAGCAAAATTTATTGTCAAAAATAAAGAAGGTTTGTTGTTGCTGCACTGTGCGCGCTATCTTATGTAGGGGAACTCCGGCCGAAGTGCCCCTACACGCAACAACAAACTTTTAGATTTAGACAATTAATTATGACCATCTACTTAATGGTTAATTGTCATCGGCAATCTTAACCAAAATTTTAATTAAACTAAGCTACCTTTTGATCTAAAAAATATCTGTAAATCTCTATATTTTAAAATAGGCGAAAAAACTTGTTATCACTAGGCAAAAAATATCAACAATTAAAAGAACAATTATTCTTCAGCCTTCTCTTACTGGGAAGCCTATTTCTAGCAGGCACTTTATGGTATTACTTAGTAGAGGGCTGGACTATATTAGACTCAGCTTACATGACCATTGTCACCCTTTCCACCGTGGGTTTCGGCGAAACTCATCCCCTGGGACCAAAATCCCGCATTTTTACCAGTGGTTTAATTTTAACGGGATTATTCACCATCGGTTATATCGTAAATCTCTTTACAGAAGCCATCATTCAAGGTTATTTTCAAGAAAGAATAATCTTAAATCAGCAAAAAAAATTGATTGCAAGTCTCTCCCAACATTACATCGTTTGTGGCTTTGGTCGAACCGGTCGCCAAGTGGCTCTGGAATTTCAGGCCGAAGGAATCCCTTTTGTACTAATCGACATGGACTTAGAAGAACTCGAAAAAGCCAAACAACTTGGTTTTATTACCCTTCAAGGAGACGCAACCTTAGACGAAAGCTTATCCGCCGCTAAAATTGAGCAAGCAGTCTGTTTAGTCGCCGCCTTACGTTCCGATGCCGATAATCTCTACACGATTCTCTCGGCAAAAAGCTTAAATCCCCAAATTCGGGCGATCGCCCGGGCAAGTACGGAAGAAGCCGTCCAAAAAATGAAACGCGCAGGAGCAGATACAGTCATTTCCCCTTATATTACCGGAGGAAAGCGTTTAGCCGCAGCTGCTTTACGACCCCAAGTCATGGATTTTGTTGACGGAATCCTTGCGGGCAGTAAAACAGCCTATTATTTGGAAGAATTTAAAATCGACGCTGAAAATTGTCCCTTTGTCGGTCAAACCCTAAGTGAAGCAAAGTTGAGGTCTCATTCAGGAGCGCTAGTTTTAGCCATACGTCGCAATGAAGGTAATCTAATTGCAGGTCCCATGGGAGACACCCAAATCTTATCGGGAGACTCGCTAATTTGCATGGGAACAGCAGAACAACTGCGCATTTTAAACAAAATATTAGGACCAATTAACCAGAATAATCCTCGCCTACCTAAGCAAAAATAGGGAAATTACCATCAAAAACTGCCCACCTTCTGGGCAGCAGTTTCTTAAATCGACAGACCTATCTTTACCAAACAAAATTATGCTGAAAATTTAACCTGGCCAACTATTTTACAGAAATTATAGTAATTCCAATTAAGATTAGAACAGTTAAAAAATAGGTTCGTAGTTGCGCTTTAGCGCTTCTTAGGACTAAAGTCCAACAACAAACTAAAAACTTTTGTTTAATTTTTATTTGGAATTACTATATATAAGTTTCTTCGTAATATTAATTAGCAGATTGGCTCGTTGTCGATGCTCTAGCCCTAAGTAGAGTTAGGGCTAGAGCATCGACAACAAACAATGGTTACAAGTTCTCTCTAAATTCCTTCATTGCCAAACGAGGATTAGGATGATTAATATATTGGGCTAATAATTCTAAATCTAAATCTGGTAATAAAATGCTTTTTTCACTTAAAAAATATTCATTATTTTGTAGAGAATAAACCTTTAAGTCCTCATTTTGCCACAACCAAACCTCTTTAATTCCCAACCGACGATATACCTCTAAAATGAGTTTTTTCCTACCACTTGTGATAATTACCTCAATGGCTAGATCGGGCATTGTCTTATCAGTATAAAGACAGTAACATTTATCAGGTTCTTTGCCTGCTTCACCTTCTTGACGACGTAAGGTCGTTGAACCTAATCCCCAAAAATCAAGTTGCGCCTTTTCTAGGTAAACTTCGAGTATTCTACCAATACTTTCTTTGCTAACTTCATGACGACGACTCGGAGACATAATTTCCAAAACTCCCTCTAAATAAATAGTCCGATAAGTTGAGCTATCTCCCAAGTCCGCAAGTAACTGCTCATATTTTTCCCAACTTACCCCTGTAAAGGTCAATTTTTCTTCGGTATCCTTAAGAGATGCTTCTAAAGTGGCGATCGCCGGCAATGAAAATAATGACATAATCTTAACAATAACTATAATTTTCCTGTCATTATATACTGAAGCCAAGTTCTTAGTGGGAATTGAGATATCCTTTCGCGCTTAACCCTAACCAAAAAAACTTAATTTGGTGTTATTATGTTTTTATAGGTGTACTAGAAAACTATAACTAAAAAAATTTTTATGTTATAGTAATGGTATTCTGATTATCAAGTCTCAACTGCGATCGCAGAACCGACTTTTCCGAATCACAAAAAAATTCGGAACATTTCAGAACCTGGGTACGTCAATCAAACAAAATTAGGTGTGAGGTTTGATCATATGTCTAAATTATTTCAACAACTATTAAAAGCAACTCCTGTCGCTTTAGGAGCTTCTCTCTTAGCCGTTAGTCCCAGTTTTGCCCAAGAAGCAACTACTAACACGAGCGAGATTTTGCAAGAAATTAACAATTATTCCAAAGACAGCGGAAACCAAAACGGTGCCATGTCTCAGGTAAACAGCGTTTCTCAACTGCGGGACGTTTCTCCCGGAGACTGGGCTTTTGAAGCTTTACGGAACTTGGTTGAACGTTACGGCTGTATCGCTGGTTATCCCGACAGAACTTTCCGTGGCAATAAACCTTTAACCCGTTATGAATTTGCCGCTGGTTTAAACTCTTGTTTACAACAAATTGAAAGACTCATTGGTACTGGTGGCGATCGTGGACTGACAGAAGAAGAAATGTCACAAGTCCAACGCTTAACTCAAGAGTTTCAAGCTGAGTTAGCAGCCCTCGGAGCAAGAGTTGACAATTTAGAAGCAAGGGTTGGCGTGGTCGAGAAACAACAGTTCTCCACCACCACCAAATTAAGCGGTGAAGTAATCATGACAGCCGCTGGAGCTTATGGTGATGAGAGACCCGATGGAACAAACATTGATGATAATGTTACCTTCAGCGATCGTGTTCGCTTAAACCTCAATACCAGTTTCACCGGTAAAGATTTATTGAGAACCCGTTTACAAGCAGGTAACTTCTCTGGATTGGCAAGAGCTACAGGTACTGACATGGCCAGTTTAGGACATGAAGCCAGTGGTGGTAACAATGTTACCATTGATGAACTTTACTACCGCTATCCATTGGGAAGCAAAGCCAAAATTTGGGTGGGTGCAGCCGGTCTGGACATCGACGATGTTTTCAATACCCATAACCCCTACTTTGAAAGCAGTGGAGGCGGTGCAATGTCCCGTTTCAACCGTTATAACCCCGCAGTTTACCGCAGTGGTGGAGCTGAGGGTGTTGGTGTCGCAGGTCAATACAAATTCAGTGATAGCATTGCCTTAACCGCCCTTTACCTGACAGGTTCTAACGCGTCTGATCCCAGCAATACCAATGGCTTATTCGATGGTTCTTATACCGCAGGTGCTCAGGTAGATTTCAACTTTGGTAAAAATCTTGATTTTGGTCTCGCTTACCTCCATACTTACCAACCCGGAGGCAAAGTTAACCTCTCTGGTAGCACTGGTAGCACCTTAGCTAAAACTCCTTTCTTCGGTGCGGCCACTTCTGCCGATCACTTCGGTCTTTCCGGTCAGTGGAAACCAGCACAAAAAATCAGCCTTGGTGCTTTCGGTGGTTATGTTAATGCTCACGCTGAAAGTGGTGTCTATGACGGAGATAACGCCGATACTTTGACCTGGGGTGCTAATCTGGCCTTACTCGATTTCGGTGGTGAAGGTAACGTTTTAGGTTTTGCCGGTGGACAAGCTCCGACATTGACTAGCTCTGATTCTGGTATCGAAAATAGTGGTAATGGCTATATCATTGAAGCTCAGTATCGTTGGCAAGTTACCGACAACATCCAAATTACCCCTGCTGCTTACGTCATTCTTGAACCTGATTCTGTTGACGGAGCCAGTGAAATTTGGGTAGGTGCTCTTCGTACTACCTTTAAGTTCTAAGCTTTGATCCCCCCAACCCCCTTAACTAAGGGGGGCTTTCGGATTTCTCAACCCCCCCCAAGTTCCTTAAATAGGGGATTTGGGGGGTTGTTTTTTTGAAAGTAAGTCTAATTACGCTTCTTCACTTAACCTATTCATAAACTACTTAGTTTATCCTGACTAGGGTACTGTTTTTTTCAAAAATAGCGGTTTTCATGGGAGTAAATCACAAAATGTCGAGACGTTGTATGCAACTTCTCGACATTGGATAATGGTTTATCCAGCGTTAAGTACCTAAGCAAAATTAATTGTGAAAAATAAAGAAGGTTTGTTGTTGCGCCTCTCGAGCTGGTAGCGCTAAAGCGCAACAACGAGCTTTTAGATTTATACAATTAATTATGAACACGTACTTAAAACCGCTATAAGCTAGAAATCTGATTTCTGCAAACCAATATAAATTCTTCTGTAAATTATTAAGTATGCTTTTTTTCATCAAAACTAAACGTCAAATTCTACTTGCTCCTTTAATGGCCTTAACTTTAGGTCTGGCTTCCTGTGGTGGTAATCAAACCACTACCACTCCTACTGATGGTAATAATACGACTCCTGCTCCTTCTGGTCCTTCTGTCTCTTTAACGGGAGCAGGTGCTACTTTCCCCGCTCCTTTGTATCAGCGTTGGTTTTCTGAATATAATAAAGTTAATCCCAATGTGAAGGTTAGTTATCAGTCCGTGGGTAGTGGTGCCGGAGTAGAACAGTTTAGCCAAGGTACGGTGGATTTTGGTGCCAGTGATGTCGCCATGAAAGATGAAGAAATGACCTCGGTGGCTAAGGGTGTGGTTTTATTACCCATGACCGCCGGAAGTATTGTTTTTGCCTACAATTTACCCGGTGTCAGTGAGTTAAAGTTATCCCGTCAAGTTTATGTGGATATTCTCCTCGGCAAAATTAGTAAATGGAATGATCCAGCGATCGCCTCCCTCAACCCCGGAGCAAGTTTACCAGATCAAGCTATTACCGTGATTTATCGTTCCGATGGTAGTGGTACAACCGGTGTATTTACTCAACATTTGAGCGCAGTTAGCGGGGAATGGAAAACTAAGGTTGGCGACGGTAAGAGTGTGGAATGGCCTGTTGGCATTGGAGCTAAAGGCAATGAGGGGGTGACGGCTCAAATTATGCAAACGGAAGGGGCGATCGGTTATATTGAATTTGGCTACGCTCAACAACAAAATATTTCCACCGCTACCATTGAAAATAAAGCCGGTAGTTATATTAAACCCTCTAGTGAAGCGGCTTCTAAGTCTTTAGCAGCGGTGACCTTACCCGAAAATTTAAGGGCGTTTTTACCAGATCCCGAGGGTGCTGAATCGTACCCCATCGTCAGCTACACTTGGATTTTAGCTTACAAAAAGTATGATGACCCCGCTAAATTAAAGGCTTTGAAAGACGTGATAACATGGTCTCTTAATGACGGGCAGAAATTTGCGCCTGAATTGGGTTATATTCCTTTACCTGAGACTGTTGTCGATAAGGTGGAAGCTGCCCTAGCTACGATTCAATAAGTACCGCGCGCAAAATTATTGGTGAAAAGTAAAGAAGGTTTGTTGTTGCGCTTTAGCGCTATTATGTAGGGGCGAACGGCCGTTCGCCCTTACGCGCAACACCGAACTTTTACCTTTATCTAATTAGGGTTTACGGAAAAAAGCTGACAGCTATGTAGATCAAGACTTTCAAGTTGGTGGGACTTGAATTAAGTGCAAGGATTTCAACAAATAATAGTAAAAAACCTTACATTTACTGGGATTAATCAAGATTTTTGCTCGTCAAAAGACGCGGTCAAACTATCAACTATCAACTATCAACTATCAACTCGCCCTCACCAGCCATTTATTCAGCAAACCCTAATTAATTTTGACCACTTACTTACTAAAATTTATCCTTTTTTCCTTTTTTTATTGGTGAAATTAAGGTATAATGGAGAATTGTGAATTTTAGAAATAACAATGAACGCAGAACAAATCATTCGCTCTATTGAAGCTGAATTTATTAAACAAGATTTACCGATTATCTATGTCGGTGATACCGTTAAAGTAGGTGTTCGCATTAGTGAAGGTGGTAAGGAAAGAATCCAGCCTTATGAGGGTACTGTTATCTCCATGAATAATGGTGGTATTAATGAAACTATTACGGTACGCCGTATCTTTCAAGGTATCGGGGTAGAAAGAGTATTTTTACTTCATTCTCCGAAAGTGGCTGAGATTAAAATTATCCGTCGTGGTAAAGTTCGACGCGCGAAACTCTATTATCTTAGAGATCGAGTTGGTAAAGCAACCCGTATTAAGCAACGTTTTGATCGCCCTCTTTAATGAAAAAAAAATTAGCGCAGGAAATACTTGAAATTATTTAATCCTTGCGCTATAATTATTAAAGACAAAAAAAATGCGTCCTTAGTTCAGTTGGTAGAACGTCGGTCTCCAAAACCGGATGTCGAGGGTTCAAGTCCTTCAGGGCGCGTTACTAAATAAATCATGGAAATGCTGTTTTCTCATTTAGTTGACAGCATTTTTTAGTTTTATTTATAAAACTAAGCTAAAAGTTCTTATTTTAAACAGGGAAAAAAACCCTGAGATAGGTAAGAGGTAATCAAGAATCGGTAATTCGTAATCGATCTATTTTTTGCTCAATAACCTCAAATTGTAACCCCCTCAAGTAGAACCAGTTGTATTGCCTTATTTTTTTTTAATTGTTTGTATAATAGAATTGAATGAGACACAAGTGGCCGAATCTGCACCATCTATTTTAAACATCCATAAACGCAAATAATAAACTTTTGGCCTATTGTTAAAACAGCATAATGATTTGTATAGTAATTTCAAATAAAAATGAAATATTAAAAAAGTTCGTTGTTGGATTTTGTCCTAGAAAAAATCTGGCGTTGCATAACTCTAAGATGAAATTGTAGGGGCAGGGTAGGCACAAGACCTACCCCTACATTGAGAATAAATATCAAATCATCTCGCAACTATGCAACGCCAAAAATCTTAGCAAAAGCTATTAATTCTATTAATAAACGCAAGGACACACTTTAGCGTAACTACGAACCTAATTTTTTAATTGTACTATTTAATTACTATAAAATATCTAGTTGAGGATTAAATACACTCAGCTGAAGTCTCATCATTGAGAGTTTAAATAATTCCATCTAATCTTTAGTCAGCAGTTGGTAATAGAACCATGAATCGTGAAATATATCACATTTTACTCATTGATAGTTCAGAAAATAACTATCATTATATAAGAGAACTTTTCCAGCACAGCGAAATAGGTAAATTTACCTTAACTTGGGTAAAAACATATGATCAAGCTTTAATAAAAAGAGGTTATTGTGATTATGATGGTTATTTGATTAATTATCAAGAAAAAAATTTATTAAATTGGACAAGAAAAGTAAGTCCTACCCCGGTTATTGTCTTAATAAATCGTGGAGAAAATCTCAATATTAATCTTTTAAAAAATGGAATTAGTGACTATTTAAAATATGAAGAATTAAATTCGGTATTATTACAGCATTGTTTACGTTTGGTGATTGAAAATAGTAAAAAATCAAGAGAAGTAGAAGAAGTAAATCATAAATATTCTCTACAATTGAGAAGATTACAAGAACAAAAATCTAGTCAGACAAAAGAGCTTTTAAATACTATTTTTGAACATTCTCCCAATGGAATCTTGATTGTTGATAACTCAGGGATAATTCGTTTTGTTAATAAAACAGGAATTAAATTACTTAATCAACCCTTAAATAAGTTAATTGGTTGTTATTTTGGCGTACCAATTATTAATAAACATACTACACAAATAGAAGTTATTAATAGGGAAAATAAAATAACTACTTTAGAAATGAGTATTGCTCAAACTAACTGGCAAAAAAAACCAGCTTTAGTAATTATTATTCGGGATATAACTCAAGAAATAGAAAGGGAAACAGCTTTACAAAAAAGTGAAGCACGTTATCGGAATTTATATGAAAAAACTCCGGCTATGTTACACCGAGTCAATGCCAATTATACTATAGTTAATGTTAGTGATCAATGGTTAGAAACTTTAGGTTATCAAAAAGAAGAAGTAATTGGTAAAAAATCAGTAGATTTTCTCACTCCCGAATCATATCAAAAGGCAATTAATGTAATTTTACCAATACTTTTTTCCCAAGGTTTTGTTAATAATATTGAATATCAATTTGTCAAGAAAAATGGGGAGATAATTGATATTTTACTATCAGCAATAGTGGAAAAAGATGAACAAGGTAATCTGGAAGGAGCTTTAGGTGTTTTAATTGATATTACTGAGAAAAAACGCCAAGAAAAAGAGCTTAAAATTTATCATAATTATTTAGAAGAATTGGTAACAGAAAAAACGAAAGCACTACAAGAAAGTGAGCAAAAATATGCTAATTTAGCGGAAGCAGTGCAAGTGGGACTTTATATTAATAATGCTGAGGGAAACTGCATTTATATTAACCAAAAATGTGGTGAATTATTAGATATGACTTTGGCCGAATGTTCAGGTACAGGATGGATTTCTCGCATTCATCCCGATGATTTAGACCGTATGTTAAAACATTGGCAAGAATGTTTTGAAACTAAATCACCTTGGGAAGATGAATATCGTTTTATTCACCCCAATGGTAAAATTGTTTGTGTTTATGCTCAAGCTGTATTTCAATTTAATGAAAATGGCGAAACTACCGGTTCAATTGGCAGTTTAACTGATATTACGGAGCGGAAAAAATTAGAGGAAGAATTGGCAAAAAGTGAGGGGATGTTCCGGGATTTAGCTGCTAATGTCCCCGGAGCAATTTTCCGTTATGTCGTTCATCCTGATGGTTCAGATGAAATTATTTATATGAGTAATACTTGTGAAAATATTTGGGAATTTACAGTAGAACAAATAAGAGGAAATGTCTCTCTTTTATGGCAAGCAATTCACCCCGAAGACCAACCCAAAATGGCAGAATCAATCAGAAGATCAGGTCAAAAATTAGAACCTTGGTTTTTAGAATACCGTATTATCACACCTTCGGGTCAAGAAAAGTGGTTACAAGGTGCAGGAAAACCACAGTTAGAAGAAAACGGAGATATTCTGTGGAACTCCCTAATTATGGATATTTCTCAACGCAAAAAAGCCGAGGAAGCATTACAAGAAAGTGAGAGTCGTTATCGTCGTTTAGTGGAAACTTTACCCGCAATTATTTACTCTTTTAATCCGAATTCTGGGGGAATTTATTATTCTGCTCAAGTGGAATCTATTTTAGGTTATTCTATATCAGAATTACAGGAAAATCCCATGTTATGGCATAATTCTATCCATGAAAATGACATTAATTTAGTAGATCAAGGTATTAAAAATTGCTTAGAAGGAAATCATTTTAACTTAGAATATCGCCTTAAAGATAAGTATCATAAATGGCATTGGTTTTATGATAGTTCCATTACTTCTCGTGTTAAAAATGGTGAAATTATTATCGATGGTTTAGCAATTGATATCACCGAAAGAAAAGAAATGGAACTTGCTTTACGAGATAGTGAACAGAAACTTCAAATAGCCCAAGAAACGGCTCATTTAGGTAATTGGAGTTGGAATCTTAAGACCAATCAAGGTTATTGGAGTGATGAAGTATATTTAATTTTTAGCAAAAATAAGGATGAATTTGAACACACATTAGAAACATTTTTAGAATGTGTACATCCCGAAGATCGAAAGTTAGTTTTAAACACAATCAAGCAACAATTAAAGAATAAACAAAATACCAGTATTTATTATCGTCATATCTCTCCAAATGGTAGTATTAAATATCTTTATGAACACACTAAAGTTATTTTAGATGAACATGGTGAATCTTTAGAAATAATAGGTACGATTCAAGATATTACTGAATTAAAAGAAAAAGAACAAGCATTAATTCAAAGTGAAAAACGTTTTCGGGCTGTTTTTGAACAAGCCGCGGTGGGAATGGTAACTTTTAATATTTCTGGTTATATACTTTCTTGTAATCAAAAATATACTGAATTAACCGGTTATTCTGCTGACCAATTATTAGGAAAACATTATTGTGAAATTACCCATCCTGATGATGTTGATAAGTGGCTGCCTTCCCGTTTAGATTTAATAGCTGGTAAAATTAATAATTATTCTGTAGAAAAACGATATATTAAGCCCGATCAAACCATACAATGGGTTAATGCTACGGTATCTTTAGTTAGTAATTATCAAGGTGAACCTGATTATTGTGTGGCCATAATTGAGGATATTAATGAGAGAAAAAAAGCGGAACAAGAATTAACTTATCGTCTGCAAATTCAAACAATTTTAGCCTTTATTTCCCAAGAATTAGCCATTCAAAATAATCTCAATTTATTGCCAATTTTAGGTATTATTGGTTATAATTTTCAAGCTAGTCGTGTTTCTATTCATTGTCTCCATGATAACGAAACAAAATTTAGTATTTTTCAAGAATGGTGTAATCAAGATATAACCTCAATTAAGGAACAATTTCAAGGTATTTCGACAAAATCTCATTCATGGTGGATTAATCAGTTAACAAGTGATCACCATATTATTATCCTCAATCTTAATGATTTTCCTCCCGAAGCGGAACAGGAAAAACTATTTTTTATCAAGGAAAAAATTAAGGCAGTTATTTGTGTTCCAATTTTTTCTAGTCATGGTCATTTATGGGGTTTTATCAGTTTTGATCTGATGAATAATCAGAAACAATTATCTTATGAACAAGCAGAAATTGACGCTCAAATGTTAAGAATAGTAGGAGAAATGATTTATAGTTATTTGAGTCGTCAAGAGGCCAAAAAATTCCTGGAAGAAAGCGAAAATCATTATCGTGCCATCGTTGAAGATCAAACCGAATTAATTTGTCGTTTTTTATCCGATGGAAGACTTACTTTTGTTAATAACGCCTATTGTCGTTATTTTAATAAAGAACAAAGGCAATTAATTGGTAAAAATTGGTTTAGTTTATTACCTTTATCAGAACAAAAAAAACAAAGACAATTTTTAGCCAAATTAGAGAAACTTACTCCAGATAATCCCATTTTAATTAATGAAGAAAAGGTAATAATTAATGGTCAAATTCGTTGGCAAGAATGGACTAATAGAGCCATTTTTGATCATAATAATAACCTGATTGAATTTCAAGGTTTAGGACAGGATATAACCGAAAGAAAAGAAGCAGAAGCTGCTTTAAAAGAAAGTGAAGCTCGTTTTAGAAGTATTTTTTCTCAAGCATCAGTGGGCATCGCTTTACTCAATATTAATGGAAATTTTATTGATTTTAATGAAGCATTTACGAAGTTTTTTGGTTACACGTCTTCACAAATGTTTCACCTCAATATTCCCGAAATTACTTATCCAGATGATCTAGCCATCAGTCTAAAAAATATGCAAAATCTGTTGGAAGGAAAAGCTAATTTTTTTAGCTTTGAAAAACGATATCTCACAGCTAAAGGAGAGATTAAATGGGGAAATATCAGTGTTACCTTAGTAAGAGATGCTGACAATAAACCCTTATATTTTATTAGCGTTTTAGATGATATTCATCATCGCAAAGAAACAGAAATAACCTTGCAAAAAGCGAAACAAGCAGCCGACGAAGCTAATTTTGCCAAGAGTCAATTTTTAGCGAATATGAGCCATGAATTGCGCACTCCCCTTAATGCCATCCTTGGATTTAGTCAACTCATGGCTCGTTCGGAACAATTAAGTCCAGAACATCAAGAATATTTACAAATTATTAATGGTGCTGGCGAACATTTATTATCCTTAATTAATGAGATTTTAGACTTAGCAAGAATAGAATCGGGAAAAATTGAGCTAAATTATGAAGTTTTCGATTTAGATAATCTTCTTGAAGGATTACAAAAAATCTTACAAATTAAAGCTAATTCCAAAAATTTAGAGCTAATTTTTACCTATAATAATGAGTTACCACGATGGCTAAAAACTGATCAAAATAAGTTACGTTCAATTTTGATTAATTTACTTAGCAATGCGATTAAATTTACCAAAAAAGGTTTAGTAAAATTAACGGTTAAAACCCTTGAACAAACTGAGAATCAAGTTAATTTATTTTTTGAAATAGAAGATACTGGAGTGGGTATTGCCCAGAGCGAAATCGACCATTTATTTGAGGTTTTTTCCCAGTCAGAAAGTGGGAAAAATTCCGGCGAAGGAAGTGGTTTAGGATTAGCGATTAGTAAACGTTTTATAAATTTAATGGGAGGAGACATTACTGTCAGTAGCGAACTGGCTAAAGGAAGTATTTTCTCTTTTAATATTATAGCGGAGTTAGCTATTTCTAATAACAGGGTATTAACTAATATTAATCTGCCCATTATTTCCCTTCAATCCAGTCAAGAACCACCTCGGATTCTGATAGTTGAAGATCAAGAAATTAATCGTTATTTTTTGGTTAAATTATTAGAAAATATCGGTTTTAAGATTAAAGAATGTGCTAATGGACAAGAGGCCCTTGATTTATGGCAAAGATGGCAACCTGATTTAATTTTAATGGATATGAGAATGCCCGTTATGGATGGTTATCAGGCTATTACAACAATTCGTCAACAAGAGCGCAATTGTCAAGTTATTAATCCCGTAAAAATAATTGCTGTTACGGCCAGCGCTTTAGCACAAGAAAAAAATGTAATTATTCAAGCCGGTTGTGATGATTTTATTTCTAAACCGGTTAAAGAAGCGGAAATTTGTGCCCAAATAGCCCATTATCTTAATCTTAGTTATACTTATAAATCTTCGGATTCCTCGACTCAGCTTACTCCCCCTAGTAGTTCAGCAAAAATTGAGCAGGAAGACTTATTAACTATGTCTTTTGAATGGCGAAACAACTTGTATGAAGCTGCTTTAGCAGCTAGAAGCAATAAAATTTTACAATTAATTGATGATATTCCTGTTAATAATAAGGCTATAATAAATAAATTAACCGAACTTGTTAAACAACTTAATTTTGAAGAAATTATGTCTTTAACAAAAATCTCAGAATAAATAACATTTATTTTCTCGGTTTTATAACAGTTTCAATATTTATACAAAATGTTTCCCCCTCATCCCAAAGGGAGAGGGGAAAAAGAGTCCTCATAAATTTGGGAAGTGCTATATCAATATTAAATTAATTTTAAAATTAGCTATAAAAAATTATGAATACCTTAAAAACTGAGCCAAAAAAAGGTGATATATTAGTGGTGGATGATCGGATCGAAAATGTTAATCTGTTGGCGGATATGCTCACGGAAAATGGCTATGAAGTTCGCCAAGTTTTAAGCGGAAAACAAGCTTTACAAGTAGTAGAATATGATCCCCCAGAACTAATTTTATTAGATATTATGATGCCAAAAATGGACGGTTATGAGGTGTGTGAACAAATTAAAAAAAATCCTGATCTAATTAATATTCCCATTATTTTTCTTAGTGCCAAAAATAATATATTTGACAAAGTTAAAGCTTTTCAAGTGGGGGGAATTGATTATATTACTAAGCCGTTTTTTCTACCAGAAGTTTTATGTCGCGTCGAAACTCATCTAACTATTTATAGACATAAAAATATTTTAGCTAAAGAAATTACTGAAAAAATCAAAGTACAAAAACAACTGGAAACGGCCAATCAACAATTACAAAAGTTAGCCAATTTAGATGGTTTAACTAATATTGCTAATCGTCGTTATTTTGATGAATATTTATCAAAGGAATGGAATCGTTTAAAAAGGGAAAAATTGCCCTTATCATTAATAATGATCGATGTGGATTATTTTAAATTATATAATGATACCTATGGACATTTAGCCGGAGATGATTGTTTAAAAAAAATTGCTCAAACTATGGATTGTGTTGTTAAACGTCCCGCTGATTTAACCGCCCGTTATGGTGGAGAAGAATTCGTCATTGTGTTACCAAATACCACCGAAGAAGGAGCGCAACAAATTGCCCAACAAATTGCCCAACAACTCTCAGAATTAGCCATTCCCCATCAAAATTCATTAATTGCCAAGGAAATTACCTTAAGTTTAGGAATTGCATCTCTTATTCCTGATCATAATTTGTCTCCTTTTGATCTAATTCATCTTGCAGATCAAGCACTTTTTCAAGCTAAAAAACAAGGAAGAAACCGGATCATAGTTAATAGTTGATAGTTGATAGTTGATAGTTGAGAATTGATAGTGAAGTAGGTTAATATCTTTTTAATTCTTTCAATTTTTCCTTCTTCACTAGATAAAATTTATTTAGAGAAATCCGATTAAAAAAATTGGATTTCTCCTAAAATTAGAGCGTTTCTAACCAATTTAAAATCAATTGATTAACCAGTTCTGGTTTTTCATCATGGGGACAATGACCCGCATTTTTAATCGGATAAACCTGCACTTTTTCACCTTTTCCGGCTAAATCTTGATAAATTTTTGCTCCTTTAATTGGTGTCCAAGGGTCATTTTCTCCCCACAAAACTAACAGAGGATGTTGTAACTTTGCTAATAATTGATCTGGAGTAGGACCAGCCGGAGCAGTTAAAACTGACGCAAAAACCTGCTGCGCTCCTTCATCACAGGAAGGTTGATAAAGTATTTCGACTAATTCTTCAGTTATAGCTTGGCGATCGCAATAAACTTGAGCTAAAGTATTACGAATACGGGATTTTTGGCGAATATTATTAAAAATAAACTTACCCGTCAAAGGTGAAGAAACCAACTTCGTAAAAGCACCCATAATCAACCGTAAAGGTAAATTCAATTCATCAGGGCGATGATTTAAACCACCAGCACAATTAAGCAAAACTGCACCTTTGGCGATTTCGGGGTGATTTGTAATTAGCATCAAAGCCAACAAACCACCAATGGAATTACCCACAAACACCGTAGGTTGATTAATATGAGCAAGCCAAAAATCCTTAATTTGCTGCTCCCAAACCTCCAAACTGTAGTCTAAAATCGCCTTATCAGAAGCGCCAAAACCTAGCAAATCAAGGGCATAGACTCGATAGCCTTTTTCTGCCAATACAGGAATATTTTTGCGCCAATGTCCCACAGAAGCACCAAAACCGTGAATTAGGAGTAAAGGTTCACCATGACCCATAACCGTATAATTGATGTTATGGCCCTGCCACTGCCAAGTCAACTTTTCTAAATTTCTGGTCGGTAATTGAGTAATCACAACTTATTTGTATTAATTTTTGTAAACTATTAGAATCATACAAAATTTACTAAGAGTAAGGTGGGCAGTTTTTCAGAAAATTTTAGGTTTACAGCTTGACTATTCAAAAAACAGCCCACCCTACCAATAACCAAGAACCAATAAATAATGAATGAATTAAGCTACACTCCCCCATTTTGGCTCAAAAATGGCTTGGCCATGACCATTTACACCGCTAAAATTGCCCATAAAACTTGGGAAAAGACAATTAACCTAAAAAAACCTCCTTACCAAGAAACAACCTTTGTAGGCGCACAAAAAGTGCCAATTCACGGCATTTTTGCTACCCCATACCAACCTAAAGGGACAATTATTGGGACCTACGGCATTACTGGCGACTTAGATAATCAATGGTTTTTGAAAATTTTAGGTAGAAAAGCTTACGCAGATAATTACGCCGTCGTTTTCTTTGATTGGAGGGCACACGGAAAAACAGCGCAATTATCGCCAATACTAACTTCCGATGGCCTTTACGAAGGGCAAGATTTTGTCGAAATCGCCATGCAGGCTAAAGCTTTGGGATGTCCTCCCCCCTACTGGTTTACGGGTTATTCATTGGGCGGTCAATTGGCCTTATGGGGCATCAAGGCTGGTGAAGATAACCCCGACATAGCCGGAGGGGGGGTAATTTGTCCGAGTTTAGACTCCTTGCGCTCGCTCACCTATTTAGTTCAACATCCTTTGGGAAAATATTTAGAAAAAGCCGTCACCAAAGGCTTAAAAGAACTAGCTTGGGATTTACATAAACATCATCCCCAAGACATTGATCCCGAAGCCATTAATCGCGCCAATAGTATTTGGGGATTTGACGAACATTTAGTAATAGAGAAATTAGGATTTAAAACAGTACCAGAATATTATCAAGCAAGTAGCGCTTTACAGCTTTTACCTACTCTGAAAAAACCCACCTTTTTGATGTACGCTAAAGACGATCCCATGTTTGATCCGAATCTTATTCCTGAGATAGAAACTGCTTGTCAAAATAACCCAAATTTAACAGGAATTCTCACCGAATTTGGTGGTCATGTGGGCTATTTTAGTAGTAAAAAGTGTCAGGAAAAAGGGGGAGATCATGATCCTTGGTGGGCTTGGAATCGGCTATTAGAATGGACAAATAAAAAGATAGAAATTAACCAAAAAGAATTAGCGATTTTAAAGTAAGTAAAAATGGATAAATTACCAGAATTAACAACAGAAACCATTTGGAAAATAATCAGAGAAGAAATAAGCGATCGCACCGTCAATCAGATAATTTGGTATTACTTAGGGTATAGATATAATAAAAAAGAGGAAAAATGGGATAATAGCAGAGTATCAGAAGAGTGGAAAAACGAATATCCAGAGCCACCTGACTTTATCGAAAACAGGCCTCCGACAGTTAAATTAACCCGCTCAATACCCAAAGAAAACAAACAATTACTAAAAGAAAAACTAGGATTTGAAGGATATAAAATAGGCGACTTTGGACCAAGACAAACTCGTAGAGCAACAGCGGCAAATTGGTTACTAAGTTACATGATAATTCATAACCTATTCAGCGAATAAAAACCCCTTTGCGTCTTCTTCTTTGCGCCTTTGCGCCTTTGCGTGAGAAAACCACCCAACAAACAAAAATAAAACCATGACAAAAGGTCCCTATAAATGGTTAAATAAATCCCTAGAAACCCTCCATAAAGCTAACTGGTATCGTAGCGAAAAAACGGTGTCAAATTTACCCGGATCAACCCTAGAATTAGAGGGAAAAACTGTTATTAATTTCGCTAGTAACGACTACTTAGGTTTAGCCGGAGATGAACGATTAATCCAAAGTGCGATCGCCGCCGTGGAACAATACGGCACAGGAAGCACCGGCTCACGTTTACTGAGTGGTCATCGTGATCTACATAGCCAACTTGAACAGGCGATCGCCCGTTTAAAACAGACCGAAGATGCCTTAGTATTTAGTTCGGGCTATTTAGCGAATATTGGCACAATTGCCGCCATTGTCGGCTCAAAAGACCTGATTTTGGGGGATATTTACAATCATTCCAGCTTGAAAAATGGCGCTAAACTTAGCGGAGCGACGGTCATTGAATATTTACACTGCGATTTCAAGGATTTAGCAGCCAAGTTAGAGGAAAACCGCCATCAATATCGCCGTTGTTTAATAACCACGGATTCTGTCTTCAGCATGGACGGCGACATTTGTCAAGTACCTGATTTATTAAGCTTGGGAAAAAAATATGATTGCATGGTCTTATTTGATGAAGCACACGCCACGGGAGTCATGGGAAAAACGGGAGCGGGGTGTGTGGAACATTTCGGCTGTAGCGGTGAGGAAATGATCCAAGTTGGGACATTGAGCAAAGCATTGGGGAGTTTGGGAGGTTACGTGGCGGGGAGTGCAACGTTAATCGACTTTTTGCGGAATCGATCGCCCAGTTGGATTTATACGACAGCGTTGAGTCCCGCAGACACGGCAGCAGCGTTGAGGGCGATCGCAATTGTAGAAACCGAACCCCAACGCAGGGCAAAATTAGGTGAAAACGTGACTTATTTTAAACAGGAATTATCAAAAATTATCCCCCTTAGTAAGGGGAAAAATCCGGTCAATTTGCCGTCAGAATCACCGATTATTTGCCTAGGATTAGAGTCAGCAAAAACAGCATTAATAGCGTCGGAAAAATTAAAAGAAGCGGGTATTTTTGCTCCAGCGATTCGGCCGCCAACAGTGCCAACCAGTAGGATTAGATTTTCGTTAATGGCGACCCACACAACCCAACAAATTGAGGAATTACTAACAGTAATTCGCCAGATTTAAGCGGACTTTACCGAATAGGTAATTTGCGAATGCGAACGAGATCATTTTTTATGGTAACAGCAGAACCTGATTGTAAAAGTTCCTCTATTTTTGGTAGTATAGCTAATAGTTTTTGAGTGACAAGATCAGGAGTAGCTTCGGATAAACGCAAAGTTATCAAGCTTGGTTGACTTTTGCCACTAAGGGCGACCAACATGGAAAAATCTAAATCTTGAGTAACAACAATGGAGTTAGTCGAACGCGCTAATTCTAAAATATCAAGATCAGGAGAATTAGCCGGTAAAATTTCTGAAATTCGCCTGATATCGTATCCTTGCTGTTGTAAAGATGCAACAGTTTTGGGAGAAATATGAAGATCAGCTAATAAACGTATATTTTTCACGATGAAATGCTAATTTGTTGATCTGATACTGTCCAAGCGGCATAATTAAGAGCTTGTTTTATATCTTCAGCTTCTAATTCAGGATAAGCTTGGATAATTTCAGCAACAGACAGTTGATTGGCTAAAAGCTTTAGCACAAAAGCAACCGTAATTCTCAAACCTCGGATGGTTGGTTGTCCCAAACAAACATCCTGTTTAATCACAATGCGATCTAAATTGATAGTTTCCATTTTAATTAAGCCATAATTGATAATTTTTTGATCAGGATTTTTTTCATACATTGAAACATTTTATATTTAAGCAAATAAATTGCTTTGTAAAAAATTATAGCACTATTTAAATTGCTAATAAAAAATAAGGCAGAAAAATAATTATCTTTTTTTGATCAAAATGAATACATTTGGTTTCTTGTTGCAAGCAAATTAACTCCCAAAAGATTGACTCGGGTGCAGACAAGGAGCTAAATTTAAAAACCTGACAGGATAGATAAATTTGGAGGTAATATGTTAGGAGCGATCGCCGGTGATATAATTGGTTCAGTGTATGAATGGCATAATATTAAAACCAAGGATTTTCCTTTATTTAAAAGGAATAGTGATTTTACAGATGATACCGTTTTAACCGTTGCAATTGCCGATGCAATTATTAATAATAAACCCTATAATCTCAAATTAAAAGAATATTATAAAAGATATCCTAAACGCGGTTATGGTGCAAGTTTTCAGGGTTGGGGAAAATCTGATAATATGCAGCCCTATAACAGCTGGGGTAACGGTTCAGCGATGCGAGTTAGTGCGGTAGGATTTGCTTTTGATGAGTTAGAAACGGTGTTATTAGAAGCGAAAAAAAGTGCCGAAGTTACCCATAATCATCCCGAAGGAATTAAAGGAACACAAGCAACGGCCAGTGCAATTTTTCTGGCTAGAAAAGGTAAAAATAAGATAGAAATTAAGACATTTATTGAGGATAATTTTGCTTACAATTTGAATGAAACCTTAGCAGAAATTCGCCCTAATTATAAATTTGATGTCTCTTGTCAAGGTTCAGTTCCTCAAGCAATCATCGCATTTTTAGAGTCAGAAAATTACGAAGATGCCATCAGAAATGCCATATCTTTAGGAGGAGATAGTGACACAATCGCCTGTCTTTGTGGTGGAATTGCCGAAGCATTTTACGGTGGTATTCCCGAATATATAGCATCAGAAACTAAAGCAATTCTTGACAAAAATTTGTTAAATGTTGTGCAAGAATTTAGGCAAAAATACCTGCTATTTTAAAAAGTTTGTAGTTACGCTTTAGCGCTAACCTTAAAGTTCAATAATGATTTTTAATCCCTAAAAATTAACTCTAAATCTAACACAAAATCAGGGAGAATATTCTCTCCTGATAATATTTTTGGTGACTGTAAAATTTCCACCTTCTGATTAGGTCGATAAATTTCAACAATTTTATTTTGCGGGTCAATTAACCACCCCAAACTAATACCATTATCGAGGTATTCTTGCATTTTTTCGCGCAATTTTACCATACTATCTGTACGAGAGCGTAATTCGACAACAAAGTCAGGACAAAGGGGAGGAAAACTGTCTTTTTCTTGGGGTGTTAAGGTTTCCCAACGCTCCTTTTTAATCCAACTGACATCGGGGGATTTTTGCGCTCCATTGGGGAGTCGAAATGCCGTAGAAGAATCAAACACTTCCCCTAATTTGTATTTATTATTCCATAATTGTATTTGATAAGCTAAATTGGCGTTACGTTTTCCTGTATTTCCACCTGTTGGGGGCATAATGATTAATTCTCCATTACAATTACGTTCCATTCTTAAATCTCGATTAAAAGTGGACAAAAGTTCAAACTGTGTTTCTGTCACCTTAAATTTGGGTGGAATTTCTAATAAAATTGGTTGATTCATACCGATTTAACCTCAGTTTATTGATTAAAACTTTGCAAATGGTTCGTTGTTGCGCTTTAGGGCTATCTAATGCGCTAAAGCGCAACAACGAGCTTTTACATTCTTAAAATATTGCTCACAAGAAATAATTAACGCCATGACCTACTAATAGTATAATATTAGTTTAAGTGTTTTTTTATTAATTTAATTACCTATGAATAATTCTATTTTGACTCCTAGAAAGTCTCTCAATAAAGCTTTTTTAAGATTAAAACCTATTAGAAGAGATATTGAAAAATTTAAGAAAAATTTTTCAAATTTATTAGAGAGAATAAATGATTCTGAATCAGAGGAATTTAATAAAAATTTAATTGCCGACTTTCTGAAAAATACTTATTATAGTCCTGATCATTTCATAAATACCAAAGGACGAAATGATCTTGTTATTCATAAAGGGAAAGAAGCAACTGATTCGGTTGGGGTAATTATTGAGGCGAAAAAGCCCACTAATCGTACCGAAATGTTAAAGGTTGATAATCTTAATACTAAGGCTTTTCATGAGTTAATTTTGTATTTTATGCGGGAAAGAATTAACGAAAATAATCATGATATTACCCATTTAATTGCCACTAATATTAATGAATGGTTTATCTTTGATGAGGAAATTTTTGATAGTTATTTTGCGAAAAATCAGGGGTTTGTTAATCAGTTTCAAGCTTTTCAGAATCGAGAATTAGAGGGAACAAAGACAGAATATTTTTATCAAGAAATAGCAGCACCTTGGGTGGAAAAAATTAAGGATAACTTACAATTTACTTATTTTGATATACGGGATTATCAACAGTATTTAAAAGGAGAAAATAAGGAGGAAGATAAAGCTTTAATTGCACTATTTAAAATTTTATCTCCCGAACATTTACTTCAGTTACCTTTTGCCAATGATAGTAATAAATTAGACACGGAATTTTATACTGAATTATTGTATATAATTGGACTAACTGAAGTACAACAAAAAGGTAAAAAAATAATTGCTCGAAATTCTCAAAAAGATCGTTTATCTGGTTCTTTGATTGAAAATACGATAAATAAATTAGTTAGTTTAAGTAAATTTTCTCCCTTAAAATGGGGCAAAAAATATGAGGACAAACTCTTTGAGGTGGCCTTAGAATTAGTAATCACATGGCTTAATCGGATTTTATTTCTTAAATTACTCGAAGCCCAATTAATCAATTATCAAAATAAATACGAAAAAGGAAATTATAATTATGCTTTTTTGCATAAAAGTAAAATCCATAATTATCACGAATTAAATGAGTTATTTTTTGAGATTTTAGCTAAAAAAAAGGAGCTGAGAAATGAAGATTTACGACGTATTTTCGAGTATATTCCCTATCTAAATAGTTCTCTATTTGAACCGACAGAATTAGAAAAAACGACTGTATTTATTAAGGATATTGCTGAGGAAAATTTACCAATTTTTTCGACGACTGTTTTAAAGGATAAAGAAGGAAAAAAACGCACAGGAAAACTTAATTCTCTTATCTATTTATTTGAGTTTTTAGATTCTTATGATTTTAGTAGTGAGGGTAGTGAAACTATCCAAGAAGACAATAAAACCCTGATCAATGCTGCGGTTTTAGGGTTGATTTTTGAGAAAATAAACGGTTATAAAGACGGTTCATTTTTTACCCCGGGTTATATCACGATGTCTATGTGTCGTGAAACTTTACGTCGCGCGGTTGTCAAGAAATTTAATGAGGTAAAAGGTTGGAATTGTCAGAATTTTGAGCAACTCTATAATTACATTAAAGTTCCCGAATATGGAGAGGCCGATAAAATTATTAATACCATAAAAATATGTGATCCAGCTGTTGGTTCTGGTCATTTTTTGGTGTCGGCCCTTAATGAAATAATTGCCATTAAAAGTGAGTTAAATATTTTATTAGATGAAAATGGCAAAGCTTTACGAGGTTATGATATACAGGTAGTTAATGATGAGTTAATTATAACTGATGAAAATGGTACTTTTTTTGAATATCAGATTGAAGGAAAGGAAAGTAATCGAGTACAAAAAACTCTCTTTCATGAAAAACAAAGAATCATTGAAAATTGTTTATTTGGGGTAGATATTAGTCCGAACTCGGTACAAATTTGTCGTTTACGTTTATGGATTGAACTCTTAAAAAATGCTTATTATAAAGCTGAAACTAATTATCAAGATTTAGAAACTTTATCTAATCTTGATATTAATATTAAATGTGGCAATTCTTTGATTAGTCGTTTTGATTTAAACAGTAGTTTAAAGGGAGTTTTAAGTAAGAAAAAATTCACCATTGAAACCTATCGAAATGCAGTTAAAATTTATCAAAATGCTCTAAATAAACAAGAAAAGCAAGCTATGGTAAATTTAATTAAGGAAATTAAGGATAATTTTACCACTGAAATTTATCATACTGATCCCCAATTTAAAAAGCTCTTAAAAAAGGAGGGTGAATTAGAGAATTTATTGCATCAAACCGAACTTTTTGAACCGACTAAAAAGGAGCAAAAAGAGAAGGAGAAACAACAGAAATCTTTGGAAAAAGACATCGAAATTTTACGACTAAAAATCGAGGAACTCAAAAGTGATAAAATCTATGAAAAGGCTTTTGAATGGCGTTTTGAATTTCCCGAAGTATTAAATAATGAGGGTGATTTTGTCGGTTTTGATGTGATTATTGGCAATCCTCCCTATATCAGACAAGAGGAAATTAAGGAATTGAAACCCTTTTTGCAAGAAAATTATACCTGTTATACGGGGGTAGCAGATTTATTTGTTTATTTCTATGAATTGGGGTTGAAATTATTAAAAAATACGGGTCATTTTGCCTACATTTGTTCTAACAAATATTTTCGCTCTAATTATGGGGAAAAACTCCGTCATTTCTTAACAGAAAATACCACTATTCATACTTTAATTGATTTTGGTGATTATCCCGTATTTGATGAAGCGATCGCCTATCCTAGTATTATTGTCATGAGTAAAAATCAACCGAATCAAAATCATATTAAAGCAATGTCTTGGGATCAATCAACGGAGGCCAATATTAAAGATTTTCCTGAGATATTTAAAAATAATTATATCTCCATTGATCAAACACTATTAAAACCAGAAGGTTGGCAATTAGAATCACCTCAAATTTTAGCTTTATTAGATAAGTTAAAAAATTCTGGTATTCCTTTAGGTGAATATGTGGAAGGTAAGTTTTATTATGGCATTAAAACGGGTTTTAATGAAGCATTTGTAATAAATAAAGAAACTAGGGATCAATTAATTAATGAACATCCTTCTTCCGCAGAAATTTTAAAACCATTAATTCGGGGTAGAGATGTTAAAAGATGGACTATTAATTTTGCCGATCAATATTTAATTAAAATTGAATCTTCGGAAAATAAAAAACATCCTTGGAGTGATAAACCAAAAGAAGAAGCTGAACAAATTTTTGCTAATACTTATCCCGCCATTTATAACAGATTTAACAATTATCGAGAAAAATTAATTAAACGAACAGATCAAGGTAAATATTTTTGGGAATTAAGAAGTTGTGCTTATTGGCAACGATTTAATTCTTCTTTAATTGTCTGGGGAAATTTAGCAACTAAACCACAGTTTTCTTGTACAAAAAAAGGTTATTATCTTTCTGCTCCTGCTAATTTAATCGTATCTGAAAATGATCAATATTTGGTGGCAATTTTAAATTCTAAAATTTGTCAGTATTTAATCTCTCAAAGTGCAGCTACAAGACAAGGAGGTTTTTTTGAATTTCAATCAATCCATGTTTCACAAATTCCCATTCCTAAAGTAACAGAAAAAGAGAAAAAGGCGATCGAAAAATTAGTACAAAAATGTATTGAAGCAAAAGGAATAGGAGTAGAGAAATGGGAAGCAGAATTAGACGAGAAAGTAGCCCTTTTATATGGATTAACTCCAGAAGAAATGGCAATTATTCAGGAGAAAATTAAGTAGGGTGGGCATTGCCCACCACAAGAATCATTTGGTGGGCAATGCCCACCCTACCGACTAGGTAATTATGAATTATTATAAATGTAAATCTGGTAAAAAAACCCTATTAGTAATAACAATGAAATTCAAGTTCCTCAAATCAATATTTTTAATGGGATTAATCACCTTTTTAATAATTTTTACTCCCACTATTTTCAAGTTTATTCCATCCCTAACCAGTTTATCTGCACAAGAAAATAATTTATCGAAATCTAATTCATTTGATGAAATAAAACCTGAAGATGAATTACAGATTTATACACCTATTCTTCCCCAACCTACTATTGTTGCTAAAGCCATCACAACGCCTGAATATATACCCCAACAAAGCATTGTCAATGTACATCCTAGCAACTATGAAACTCGCGCTTCTCAAGATATTTACGGCAAGCCCATCAATAATCAAATGATACTGGTTTTACATGAAACGGTGGGTTCAGCAACTAGCGCGATTAATACTTTTAAAAATAATAACATTCGAGAAACCAATCAAGTTAGTTACCATGTTTTAATTCCGCGCAACGGTGCTATTGTTTATCTCGTCCCACCGGAAAAGAGAGCATTTGGAGCGGGTAATTCCATCTTTAAAGGACCATCAGGAGTGGAAACCGTCAAACTTCATCCCAAATTTCCTAGCTCTGTCAACAATTTTGCCTATCATGTCTCCTTAGAAACCCCTGCTGATGGTCGAGGTAATCAGCGATCGCACAGTGGTTATACCGCTGGCCAATATGAATCTTTAGCCTGGTTAATAGCTCAAACCAACATTTCTGAAGACAGAATTACTACCCATCAATCTGTTGATCGATCAGGCCTAAGAAAAGATCCTCGCAGTTTTAATAGAACAAAATTCCTATCTCTATTAAAAACTTACCGAAGCAATAATTCTTTGTTAGGTGAAAATAACTCTCTTTAATTAATTTTTAAATAATTAATTTTGTCATTTTTTCTCCTAATTTTCAACTAAATTTTTGCGAGGTTTAAAAGTTTCTAATTCCCGAATTTGGCGATACAAATCTCTTTCTTCTTCGCTAATTTCCTTGGGAGTTACTATCACTATTTCCACCAATTGATCACCCCGAGAATTATCTTTTCCTCGGGGATAACCTTTATTCGCCAACCGCAGCCGTTGACCACTTCTCACACCACTAGGGACGGTCATTTTAACTAAACCGTCAATAGTTGGCACTTCCACCGCACCTCCTAATACCGCTTCCGAGGGAGTAACCGGAACTTGGCAGTAAATATCAGCACCCTGTAACTCAAATAGTGCATGGGGTGCAACGGTTATCTTGAGGTATAAGTCACCACCAGCAATGCCTTGACCTTTGAGGCGAATTTTCTGTCCATCGAGCATCCCCGGAGGCATTTCCACCTCCAAAGATCTACCATCTTCGAGGCGAATCCGCTCTTTTCCGCCTAAATAAGCCTTTTCCAGTGGTAAAGTTAACCTAGCCTCAATATCCCTCGGCCTAACAGCACCGGCCCTCGGATTAACCACTTTTGGGGTTTTGACCGTACCAGGTTTATATCCTTCAGTGGAATTAACCCGAATACGAGGATTTTCGGCTGTTGCTGTGGTGTTCGCTGGAGGTCGACGATTGCGCATCTGATCGACAAACTGATTAAAATCGCTATATTCCGCAGCTTTAGTGGTATTATTTTTGTTAAAACTTGGTCTTTTTGCGGTTTTTTGTTGACGGAGAAAAAGATCATATTGCGATCGCTTTTCATCATCAGAAAGCACCTCATAAGCTTCATTAAGGTTCTTAAATTTTTCCTCGGCGGTTAAATCACCGGGGTTAACGTCTGGATGATAACGCCTCGCTAATTTACGAAAAGCCCTCTTAATTTCATCACCAGTGGCATTTGACTGAACTTCTAAAACTTCATAATAATTTCTTAAACTTTGCATATTGTATAATTTTTTAATGTTTATTAAAATATTTATTATTTTAGTTAATAATTAACTTTTATAGCATTTTCATTTGATATTTTATCTCTCTTTCCCCCTCTCCCTTTGGGATGAGGGGGGTAGGGGGGTGAGGGATAAATAACTATCAACTGATAACTGATAACTGTTAACTGTTAACTGTTAAAACCATTCGTCGTCATCTTCATCCCAATCATTTTGGCGCGGAATTCGCTGTTTTCCTGTACCAGAATAACGTTGATTCGGGTCAGGATAAGGGTCATTATTTCGAGGAGTAGAACGTCTATTATCTCTTGGTTCATAATAATTATCATCTTTTTGGCGAGAAGGTCTATTATCTCTTGGTTCATAATAATTATCATCTTTTTGACGGGAAGAATAATTAGTTTTTTGCTGATAGTAATTATCATCTTTTTGACGCGGAGAATAATTATAATCATCCCGATAATCATCCCGATAATTATCTCGACGTTCGTTATAATTTGGGTTAGAAGTGCGAGTATTATAATAAGAATCTAGGTCATCTTCGCGATCTTTTTCTCCCGTAATTGTCCTTTTAATTGAACCGAAAAAGTCGTCATCTTCGTCGTCTCGATATTGTAATCTCACCTCACGATTTAACTCATAAAGTGCATCTTGTAAATCAGCTTGAGCGCGATCTAAACGGCGATCGTCATTTTCCTTTAAACTATCATTAATTTCCGCACTTAAGGCCTCAATTCGACGACGATAATAACTCGCAAATTGACTACCAAAATCGAGGGTAACTTCCTTAATTCGACGTTGTGCTTGGTCAGTCAATGCCCTAGCTCGGTTGCGTTTTTCTACCCTTTCCCGACGTTCTCTGTCTTCCTGGGCAAACTTGGACGCATCTTCAATCATGCGATTGATTTCGCTGTCGGCTAAAGTAGAAGCCCCTTGAATAGTAATACTTTGTTGACGGCCAGTGGTTTTATCCATGGCGGAAACCTGCAAAATGCCATTGGCATCAATATCAAAGGACACTTGAACTTGGGGTACACCGCGAGGAGCAGGAGGAATTCCCGTTAATTTAAAACGGCCGAGAGACTTATTTCCCGAGGCCATTTCCCTTTCCCCTTGCAAAACGTGGACTTCCACCAAAGTTTGGTTATTTTCGCTAGTTGAAAAAATATCCGATCGCCGCACGGGAATGGTAGTATTACGGGGGATAAGTTTTTTCATCACCCCGCCAATGGTTTCTAAGCCAAGGGACAAAGGAGTCACGTCAAGTAGCAGAATATCCTTGACTTGGCCGCCCAAAATGCCAGCTTGAATAGCAGCACCAACGGCCACCACTTCATCGGGGTTGACATTTTGGGACGGTTCGCGATCAATGAAACTACGCACCAACCCTTGAACTAAAGGGATACGGGTAGAGCCGCCAACTAGCACAACTTCGTCGATTTGTACAGGGCTGATTCCTGCGTCAGATAAAGCGCGTTTTAAAGGTCGTCTTAAACGGGAAACTAAGTCACCACAAAGGTTATCAAAAGTTGCCCTGTCTAAACGGGTTTCGAGGTGTTTGGGACCATCTTCCGTTGCGGTAATAAACGGTAAATTAATCTCCGTCACAGATACACCGGATAGTTCAATCTTGGCTTTTTCAGCCGCCTCCGTGAGACGTTGGAGAGCTTGGCGATCGCGTCTAAGGTCAACTTTTTCGGTTTCCAAAAATTGTTCCGCCAACCAATTCACAATTTTCTGGTCAAAATCATTACCACCTAATTGGGTATCTCCACTGGTAGCTTTGACCTCAAAAATGCCGTCTCCCACGTCCAAAATGGACACATCGAACGTACCACCACCCAAATCAAAAACGAGAATAGTCTTAGTTTTTTGTTGTTCCAACCCGTAGGCTAAAGAAGCAGCAGTAGGTTCATTAATAATGCGTAGAACTTCCAAGCCAGCGATTTTTCCAGCATCTTTAGTCGCTTGGCGTTGGGAATCATTAAAATAAGCAGGGACAGTAATGACCGCACCCGTGACTTTTTCCCCCAAATATCGTTCCGCTTCCTCCGCCAATTTTCTTAAAATCATAGCGGAAATTTCTTCGGGAGCATACTCCTTTTTGAGACGAGGACAGCGAATTTTAATATTACCAAGATCATCCTTACGAATAGTGTAAGGCACGCGCTTAGAACTAGGCTCAAGTTCCGCGTATTTGCGACCCATAAAACGTTTGACACCAGAATAGGTATTTTGAGGATTTAGTACACCCTGACGACGGGCTAAACTGCCCACGACTAATTCCCCATCCTTATTAAAACCTACCACAGAAGGAGTCGTCCGCATTCCTTCTGAATTAGCGATCACAATTGGCTTTGAACCTTCCATGACAGCTACTACAGAATTAGTTGTTCCCAAATCAATACCTACGACTCTTCCCATGGTTGCTTGTTTCTCCTATAATTGTTTAAATTAACTTTACAGTAAATATATTCTGTCTATTGTATCTAATCTGTGCATTTATGTAGGGATAACTTGTCTATATCGGTAAGGGCAATTCCTGAATTTTTAATACAAGATTAACCAAAATAGTAGTAATGCATAGTAATGTTACCATTATTTCAGAATAATAAAGAGGAGGAGATAAACTAATGAAATGTGTTAAATGTTTGTCAGACAAAATTGTTAAGTATGGTAAAACGAGGTCTGGGAAACAACGTGATAAAGGTAAAAACTGCCATAGACAATAAGTTAACAATCCCCGACCTCAACCTATTAGTAATGAAACAAAAATATTAATTGATAAATTACTTTTAGAGAGAATATTTTTAGAGGGAATAGTTCCAGTGGCCGGAGTTTCAATTTGATGGCTACAGTATTAGATCAATCAAAAATATTATCAAGTAGAGAAAAAAGCAAGTATTTCTGAAAAAAAGAAGGGGTGATTGGGATGTCTGTTTTGATCTTCTCTATCTTTATCCTTCTCTAATCAGTAACTTTAATTAATATTATATAGCATTTTTAGTTGATATTTTGCCTCTTTTTCCCCCTCTCCCTTTGGGATGAGGGGATATATAAGACTTAATCAGAAAATATTATATAGCTGTTTAATAGTTTGACTTCATCTAGTTTTTATTTATTCTAATTTTTTCATTTTTTTGTCTTAATAATATTAATATTTAAAATAAACAACAGGAGAGAAAAAATATTTCTCTCCTAATTTTTGATTCAGTTGCTAACAGTTATGCACCATTAAACCTACTCTAATAAGAAATCACTAGCAGAGAGGCTATTTGTCGTGGGTAATTGTAGGAAAATGTTATCTCCCTCAGTAGCACCATTAGGATTATAGAATAAGTTACCGGTTTCGCGACTATAAATAATCCTCGCTGGACTAACTTCAGCAGCCTCATCTAAATCAACCACAGCAAAATCACTATCAAGTAATGAAGTCTGAGCAAGTGGGAAACCGAAGGTAATTTTACCAAGGACGATTTTATCTTCACCCGGCTTAAAATCATTAATTTCGTCTAGGCCGATAGCCGAACTGGCGTATAGCTTTGTAGTGTTATAGTTAAATTTGTCAGCACCGGCTCCACCGTAAAGCAGATCATTTCCGCCACCACCGTAAAGGATGTTATCACCACTGTTACCGTAAATGGAGTTATTTTGATTATTGCCTGTTCCATTGATGTTATCTACACCACCAAGAGTCAGGTTTTCTACGTCTGTAGTTAAGGTGTAGTTAATAAAACTGACAACGGTATCTGTACCTTGATTGAGAGTTTCAGTTACTTTGTCCCCACTATTATCAACGATGTAGGTATCATTGCCTAAACCACCGATGAGACTATCGACTCCTAAACCACCGTCAAGGATATCGTTACCACCCCCACCATTAAGTGTGTTGTTACCTTCGTTACCAATGATGTTATTCCTGAGGTCATTACCTGTACCGTTGAGATTAGCTGTACCAGTCAGGTTAAGGTTTTCGACGTTATTAGTAAGGGTATAAGTTACGGAGGAGAAGACTGTATCAATTTCTGTGGTAATAGTGGAAGTTTCAGAGACCTTATCCCCAGCATTATCAACCAAATAAATGTCGTTACCTTTATCACCAGTTAAGATATCTGCACCTGTGCCACCATCAATGATATTGGACGCAATATTACCAGTGATGGTGTTGTTTAAGCTGTTACCTGTGCCGTTAATAGCAAATGCTGTGGTAGTTGTACCAAACAGAGTCAGGTTTTCCAGATTGTCACTCAGGATATAAGTACCCGTAGTACCAATAAATGTTACGATATCTGTACCTTCACTGGCTTGCTCGATAATTACGTCAAAGGAAGTGTCAACGGTATAACTATCATTTCCTGTATTACCGATGAGGGTATCATTTCCTGTACCACCGATGAGGGTATCATCTCCTGTACCACCAAGGATAATATCGTTTCCTGTACCACCGTCAATGCTATCATTGCCATCTAGACCATTGAGGGCATTAGCACCTGTGTTTCCTTTGATAATATTGGCAACACTGTTTCCTGTACCACTAAAATTACCCGTACCGGTAAGGGTAAGATTTTCCAAGTGATCTTTAAGGATATAGGAAAAGGAAGCTTCTACTGTGTCAATTCCTCCATCTAATGTTTCTTCGACAATGGTATCCTTGATTCTATCGATGCGATATAGATCATTTCCAGTGCCTCCAGTTAAGCTATCGACACCTAAACCACCGTCTAGGGTATCATCTCCAGTGCCACCAATTAAACTATCATTACCAGCTCCACCAGTTAAACTATCGTTACCAATGCCACCATTTAGGGTATTATTGCCTGTATTGCCAATAATGTTGTTGTTGCTGTCGTTACCTGTTCCTGATAAATTAAGAGAACCTACCAGGTTCAAGTGTTCAACATTTAAGGGTAGAGTGTAAGTAACAGAGGAAATAACTAAATCTGGGCTAACGTCCGTACCTTCTCCCGTGATGACATCGCCTACACTATCAACGTAATAGATATCATTACCTGTACCACCATTTAAGGTATCATTTCCGACACCACCATCTAGGGTGTCATTACCGGTATTACCGTTCAGGGTATTGTTGTAACTATTGCCAATGAGAACATTAGGGAGGGTGTTACCTGTACCAACTAAAATGGTGTCTTTCTCGGCCAGATTCAGGTTGTCAACATTTAAGGGTAGGGTATAGTTGTTAATCTCTGTTTCTACGGTATCTATACCTTCACCCGTTTTTTCAGTGACTATATCGCTGACTTCATTGATCAAATAAGTATCATTTCCCTTACCCCCTTCCATGGTGTCACCACCAGTTCCGCCATCTAGGAAGTTATTGCCGTCATTTCCAACTAAGATATTTTTTAAAGTGTTGCCAAAACCTTCGAGATTATCGGTACCAGGGGCCAGGATTAATTTTTCTAAATTAGCGCCTAATGTATAGTTAACAGAAGCTTGAACTACATCTAAATTGCCACCTGTGGCGGTTTCTGTGATCACATCATTGGCACTGTCAACTAGATAGAAATCATCTGCATTGCCACCAATTAGGGTATCATCCCCAGCACCTCCGTCAAGGGTATCACTACCGTTACCACCGTTAAGAGTGTTGCCTAAATTGTTCCCAACAATTTTATTATTTAAGGTATTACCTGTACCTTGAAGGGCATTTCTGGTCAATACCAGGTTCTCTAAATTAGCTCCTAATCTGTAATTCAATGAGGAGACAACGGTGTCAATACCACCGACAGAAGTTTCTCCTTCTATTTTGTCACCTAATTGAGCGATAACATAGTAGTCATCACCTAAACCCCCCCTCAGGGTATCATTACCAGCTCCACCGTCAAGGGTATCACTACCTTCATCCCCCGTTAAAATATTATTGCGGCCATTACCAACAAGATTATTATTTAAGGCATTACCTGTACCATCGATCAGTCCGCTTCCTGTTAGGGTTAAATTTTCAACGTTAGCTGGTAAAGTATAACTGACGGAGGATAAAACCGTGTCATTACCATTAATAATCGAGTTCTCGGCTTCTACGATACCGGCTTGATTACTGATAATATAGACATCATTGCCCGATCCACCGGTGAGAGTGTCGTCTCCTCCTTTTCCTTCTAGGGTGTCATTTCCTACTCCTCCTACTAAATTGTTAGCTCCACTGTTACCGGTGATAATATTATTTAAGTCGTTACCTGTACCGGAAAAATTACCTGTACCCGTTAAAGTTAGGTTTTCAACCGTAGGCTCTAGGGTATAACTAGCATCCTTGTATATTGTATCGCTAATAATTCCGGTGGCTGTACCGGATAAAATGTCAGTACCTGGAATGGTAGGATCTTCGAATTTTAATAACGTATATAGAAAACTATCCTTAGGAATAAAGACATTCAGATAAAAGCTTTCGTCTAATTCGGTAATGTTGTCATTAAAAACCTGAATGCTGATGGTTTTAACGATTTCTCCGGCAGCAAAGGTGATACTACCAGTAGTTGTACTCAGATAATCACTAGTATTGCTGCTTCCTCCCGTGGCTGTACCATTAAATGTTGCATACTTAATACTTTGAGGACTGGTTAATGGTTCACTGAGGGAAATAGTGAAATTCAAGAAAGACTTACCATCTGTACCTATGTTAGTACCTTCAACAAGGTATCCGTTACTTATATTTACTGTGGCTACCATAATTTTTATTTCAACCAAGAAATTGATTAATATCTTGATTATAAATTTTTATGATATGCTTGTCAAGCACTTTAAAAAATCAATACTTAAGGATTAATAAGCATTTTTTTTGATTGGGGGGCTGCCAGCAGTTCTCTGGTATTTTGTTCATGATTAGAAGGCTCGCTTAAATTTAAAATAACCAACTTTACTGATTTAATTTTCATGGTTAGCTGAAGTCTATGTCTTTAAAAGTAGATAATTGCTATGCACTACTACCTGAAAACCTTTAGCAGAAGAACCATAGAGAATAATTTTTGCTAATTTATCTCCATGTAACTCCTGTAATTATTGTTTCAACACCCTTAAAAGAGAAATAATATTGGATTGCCAAAACTTGAGACTTCAACTTATGAAATAACCTAGTAATCATCGGGAAAATTCCCTTGGCAACTTGGCCTATTTGCGTGAGAAAAAACCAAATTACAGAGGTGAAACCGACAACTTATCAACTAACTTTTGATGAATTTCCCGATTATAAGCAATAATTAAACCAGGTATTCTCATATTTTTCACGTTGTAAAAAGGCTGCCAATTTTCTCCCGAATAAGTAGAAACAATTGCTCCCAATTCTTCCGCCATAAAAGCCAAAACAGCACTATCAATCAAATTACCATGGGCTAAAATAATACCGGCCAAATTACCGTAAAATAAATCCAAATATTCCGCCGGTTTTTGAGCCAAAGAATAATCAATTCCACTACACCAAGTTTCAAAGTCATCGACTAAAACAGACTTCAAATTTGAGAGAGCAAAACTGAGATAAATTTTATGAGAAGAAAGGGGAGCTAAATGTAAAGGTTTAGCATCATCTAAATCCTGATAAAGATTAGCAAAAAAGACACCCTTACCCCGAATAGAATAATAATAACATTCGCGTTTAGGTTGGATAACTAAAGCACCTTGATAGTAATTATCTTTAATGATACTAATAATAATAGAAAAACCGTCAAAACCATCCAAATAAAACCTAGTACCATCAATGGGATCTAAAGTTACTAACAAATTCTCTCCCAAATTAATACTTGAGAAATACTTAGTATTATAGGACCTTTCATATTCCTCACCAAAGAAATGAATCTCAGGAAAATAGGCCAACAGAGCCAATTCCACCGCAGTTTGGATCGTTAAATCAGCATCCGTCAAAGCAGTAGCATAGAAATTATCCCCATACTGAGACTTTTCTGGTTGAACTTGGACCTTTTGCTGAATATTACAAGCATAATTTGCCGCCAATCTTAAAGTTGGAAGTAAAACCCTAAAAATATCAAGAGGGCGTAAATGATCACACATAAAAATAAAAACTCCCTAAAAAACCCAAGTCTATTGAACAAACGATTAACCCCCCTTTGCGCCTTAGCGTCTTTGCGTGAGACAAAAACCCTGGCCTCTTGAACAAACGATTAACCCCTCTGTCACAAAAAAAAACTGTTATAAATAAAATAACAAATAACAAACAGAATAATTAACCAAGATGAAAATTCTTTTAATATATCCAATTTTCCCACCGACATTTTGGTCCTATGAAAAAATCTTAGAATTAGTCAACCGCAAGGTTTTATTGCCACCTTTGGGGTTAGTTACCGTTGCGGCCATTTTACCTCAAAAATGGGAATTCAAGCTGGTAGATCGCAATATTAGGACGGCTACAGAGGACGAATGGAACTGGGCTGATATCGTAATTATGTCCGGTATGATTGTTCAAAAGCAGGATTTATTGTTACAAATTAAGGAGGCAAAAGGTCGGGGAAAATTAGTGGCCGTGGGAGGTCCTTATGCGACTTCTGTACCACAGGAAGTGGAACAGGCCGGTGCTGATTTTCTTATCTTAGATGAGGGAGAAATTACCCTTCCGATGTTTGTGGAAGCGATCGAAAGGGGAGAAACAAGGGGTATTTTTAGAACTACGGAAAAACCGGATGTGACGACAACTCCTATCCCTAGATATGAATTATTACAATTAGATCAATATGATTCCATGTCGGTACAATTTTCCCGAGGTTGTCCGTTTCAGTGCGAATTTTGTGACATTATTGTCCTGTATGGAAGAAAACCTCGAACGAAAACTCCTGCTCAATTATTAGCAGAGTTGGATTACCTTTATGAGTTAAATTGGCGACGGGGTGTGTTTATGGTTGACGATAATTTTATCGGCAATAAACGCAATGTCAAACTATTCTTAAAGGAGCTAAAAGTTTGGCAAGCTGAACATAATTACCCTTTCCGTTTTAATACGGAAGCTTCCATCGATTTAGCTGATGATCAAGAGTTAATGGATTTAATGGTCGAATGTTATTTTGATGCGGTATTTTTGGGGATTGAAACTCCCGATGAAGCTAGTTTAGCTTTAACCAAAAAATATCAAAATACTCGCAATTCTTTGGCGGATTCTGTGGATAAAATTATTCGCACTGGTTTGCGACCCATGGCTGGTTTTATTATCGGTTTTGATGGTGAAAAAAAAGGCGCAGGCGATCGCATTGTGCGTTTTGCGGAGCTAACAGCCATACCGACTACGACTTTTGCGATGTTACAAGCATTACCTAATACTGCATTATGGCATCGTTTAAACAAGGAAAATCGTCTCCTAGATGAGAAGGACGGAACTATTAACCAAACCACGTTAATTAACTTTATTCCCACTCGTCCTTTAGAGGATATTGCTAATGAATATGTGGAGGCTTTTTGGGAACTTTATGACCCCCATAAATATTTAGATCGAATTTATCGTTGTTTCCTAAAATTAGGCGCTCCAAAATGTCATCCTCCCGCTAAATTTCCTGAATGGATTGATATTAAAGCTTTGGGAATTGTGATTTGGCGACAAGGTATCAAAAGGGATACCCGTTGGCAATTTTGGCGTAACCTTTTCGGCATTTTTAAACATAATCCTGCTGTCTGGGAACATTATTTAACTGTCTGTGCCCATAACGAACATTTCTTAGAATATCGACAGATTGTTCGGGATGAAATCCAACAGCAATTACGCACTTTTAAGGAACAAGAAAAAAACCTACTCCAAAAAGTAGCTTAATAATATAGCATTTTCTGATTAAATGTTATCTACCCCCTCACCCCCCTACCCCCCTCATCCCAAAGGGAGAGGGGGAAAGAGAGGTAAAATGTCAACTATTTGGCTATAAATTGCCAAAATATCCCCTCAAAAATAGGAAATACTAGGTTTTTTCGCAATACATACTCTGCTAAAACTGTCAATAGGTTGTGTGACACTTTTACAACTGTCACAGTGACTGAGAAATCTATATTTTACGAGTTGATAAATTATTATTTATAATAAAAGCTCTGAAATGCTTATATAGACTTAATTTTGATTTTTTGGGTAGTAAAAATAGCTATGGCATTAAGCAAATTATATCATTTCATATTAACGAATTAAAAAATGGGTGTCAAGTCAAACGCTATAAAAACCTAAAATCGTTAAATTATTGAGAATATTTATCATATCATGATTCCCTGACACATTTAAAGATTAAAACTAAATAGTTTTTTAGATAAGAAAAACTTATCTTTGCCAGGGAAATCTGGGTAATTAAATATTTTTAAATTTTAATTAGGAAAATCTATTTTATTAACCACTAATAAATAAGGGTAAATATTAATAGGATTATGACAGAATAATGAATTAATTATGATGATTTAATATCTAAAAATTAGGTTAAAATTACTGTGGTTATATCTAGGGAGTTTTTATGCAGTTAGGAAGTTTGGTTTTAATCGCTTTGGGGTTGGCAGCTGATGCTTTTGCGGTGTCTTTAAGTAGTGGTTTATTAATTAAAAATTTGAAGGTGAATAAAGCTTTGAAAATTGCGCTATTTTTTGGCGGTTTTCAGTATTTAATGCCTTTAATTGGTTGGGTTGGTGGCCTAGTTTTTCGTGATTTGTTTGCGAGTGTTGACCATTGGATTGCTTTTGGTTTATTAAGTTTAATTGGTGGCAAAATGATTTATGAATCTTTCTCAGAAGAAGAGGAAGAAGGATTTAATCCCCTTGATACCTATACTTTATTTGGATTAGCAATTGCTACCAGTATTGATGCTTTGGCCGTTGGTTTAAGTCTTTCTGTTATTAAAACTTCCATCATTGAAGCTGCTACTATTATTGGAGTAATTACCTTTGGTTTATCTTTTCTGGGAGTTTTTATTGGTCATCGTTTTGGCGGTTTATTTAACAATAAAATTGAACTCTTAGGAGGAGTTATTTTAATTCTAATTGGTAGTAAAATTTTGTTGGAACATTTGGGGTTTATTTAAGGGAGTTATTAATACTTTATTTACTCGATTTCCTTTCATGTCCATTACTTCAAAACGAAAACCTTGCCATTCAAAATATTCTGTTGGTACTGGAATTTTCCCTAATTTGGTAATCATAAATCCTCCTAATGTGTGATAGTTTCCTCTATTTTCTCCCGGAAGTTCTTTAATATTCAATAATTCTTTAAAGTCTTCCACTAAGATTACTCCATCTAGTAACCATGAACCATCTTCTCTTTGTCTAATTGGGGTGTTATTTTCTTGATAAATTTTGGGTAAGTCGCCGATAATTGCTTCTAAAATATCGTTAATAGTTACTAATCCTTGAACTACCCCATATTCATCCACAACTAAAGTAAGATGATGACCTGTTTGTTTAAAAATTTCTAACATTTTTAAACTAGGGGTAATCTCCGGTACAAATAATGGTTGATGTAAACAAAAGGTTAAGGCAAAATCTTTGTCACTGAGACATCCTGCTAATAAATCCGTGACGTGAGTAATTCCTAAAACTTGGTCTAAGTTACCCTTAGAAACGGGGAAACGAGTATGATTGCTGTTAATTATTTTTTGACGATTAATTGTTACTGAATCTTCTAAATTTAACCAAATAATTTCTGGTCTTGCTGTCATTATTGTACTTACTTTTCTCTCATTTAATTTTAAAACTCTCTCTAACATATCTTGTTCTGCAATAGCAAACATTCCAGCCTCAGTTCCTTGTTTGATCATTATTTTGATTTCATCACTGGTTACTAAATTTTCATTAATCAGGGTTTTAATTCCTAAAAAATATAAAATTAAGTCAGTGGAAACACTTAATAAATGTACAATCGGAGCTACTAAATTAGCTAACATTTTTAAGGGTAATGCTAAATTACAAGCAATAACTTCGGGAGCACTTAAAGCTAATCTTTTGGGAACAAGTTCTCCTATTACTAAAGATACATAAGTTATCGCAATTACCACAATACTTAAAGCAATTGCTTGGCTATGATTTCCTACACTTGGTATTCTATTTAAAAATATCCCTAATTCTTTCGCCATATTTGCTCCCCCAAAAGCTCCCGCAAATATACCAATTAAAGTAATGCCAATTTGTACGGTGGATAAAATTTGATTGGGATTATTTGCCAAATCTAAAGCAATTTGGGCTCGATGATTTCCTTTAATGGCCTGTTGTTCTAAACGAATTTTTCTTGCTGAAACTATTGCCATTTCAGCTAAGGCAAACACTCCATTTGTGAAAATTAAGAGGAATATAATAATAATTTCACTCAGAAATTCGGACATATATTATTATTTGACCTAAAGCCAACCTTGGTAAATATCTATTTATCTAGTATGCTATTTATTATGGTTAATTTTCTCTATACTTAATCTTTTTATAAAAAATGTCATTTTCTTCTTTAATTCGCTATTTATCCCGTTCCTCTTTAACTAAAGAATTATTAACTAAACTCAATGGCCAAGGCACTTTGAGCCTAAGTGGTCTTCCTCGTTTTCCATCTTCTTTAATTGCCTTTACTTTAGCTCAATCTGACCAAAAAAATCTCCTCATCCTCTGTCCCACCATCGAAGAAGCTGCCCGCAAAACAGCGATTTTAGAGGCGATCGGTGGCCAACAAGTTTTTTTCTATCCCACCTCCGAATCGTCTCCCTATGAGCCGTATAACCCCGAATCAGAGATGATTTGGGGGCAGATGCAGACATTGTCTTCCATCGCCTTAACAACCGAACCTTGGACAATCGTGGCAACGGAGAGAGCTTTACAACCACATTTGCCACCGGCTGAAATTTTCCAGCAATATTGTCTGAATTTAACGACGGGAATGACCCTGAAATCCTTAGAAATTGGGGAAAAACTGACAAAATTAGGTTATAAACGGGTAAATTTAGTCGAAACCGAGGGCCAATGGGCAAAAAGAGGCGATTTAATTGATATTTTCCCAGTTTCCGCTGAATTACCAGTTCGTTTGGAATTTTTCGGCGATCAAGTAGAAAAAATCAGAGAATTTGATTCCACCAGTCAACGATCGCTGGACGGTATTGACCAGCTATCCCTTACCCCGACTAGCTTTACACCGCTTATTGTAGATAAGCTGCAAATTGCAGAGGGAGAAGACACAGAAGGGATACAACGCTTATTAGGAGCAGCTTTTCCCTGTCCAGCCTCTTTATTAGATTATTTACTCCAAAATACCCTAATTGCCATTGATGAGGAGGAGCAATGTAGAGCGCATAGTCGAGTTTGGGTGGAGCATACGGAGGAACAATGGCAATTGTATTCGAAAGAAGTCGGGGCAAAACTAGCAAAAATTCACCGCAATTTTGACGAATCTTTAGAAAAAATGTCTCCATTTTCTCGCTTATTTTTATCAGAAATAGCCGAGGAAAATAACTCAATAAATTTAGCAAGTCGGCCTGTACCTGTCACCCCCCATCAATTTGCCAAATTAGGAGAAATCTTAAGGGGAAAAAGAGACATTTATCAAGGAATGAATTTAGAAAAATATGCCCGTTGGTTAATTTCTGCTCAACCTTCGCGTTCAGTTTCCCTGTTACAAGAACATGATTGTCCTGCCCTATTTGTACCGAATCCCAAAGATTATCAGGCGATCGATCGCGAACAAAATCGCAATACGGCAGTAGCTTTAAAATATTCCGGTTTAGCGGAATTAGAAGGCTTTATTTTGCCGACTTTTCGCTTAGTTGTTGTCACCGATCGCGAATTTTATGGACAGCATCATTTAGGGACAGCCGGTTATATTAGAAAACGTCGTCGAGCTACTTCTAAACAGGTTGATGTTAATAAATTAAGACAGGGTGATTATGTGGTCCATAAACATCACGGAATTGGTAAGTTTTTAAAACTAGAAAACCTCGAAATTCGGGAATATTTAGTAATAGAATATAGCGATGGGTTGCTGAGAGTGCCAGCAGATGCTTTAGAATTGATTTCCCGTTACCGTTATCCCGAAAGTAAGCCTCCTCAACTCCATAAAATGTCAGGAAAAGCTTGGGAAGGTGTTAAAAATAAGGTCAGAAAATCGGTCAGTAAATTAGCAGTTGACCTCCTACAAATTTATGCGAAACGTTCAGAAAAAACCGGTTATGCTTATCCGGCCGATTTACCTTGGCAACAGGAATTAGAAGATTCTTTTCCTTACCAACCAACCCCCGATCAATTGAAAGCTGTTCAAGATGTCAAGAGGGATTTAGAAAGCGATCGCCCCATGGACAGATTAGTCTGCGGAGACGTGGGTTTTGGCAAAACTGAAGTAGCAATCAGGGCAATTTTCAAGGCCATAACTACGGGGAATAAACAGGTAGCGGTGTTAGCGCCAACAACCATTTTAACTCAGCAACATTACCATACCCTCAAGGAAAGATTTGCCCCCTATCCTATCAATATTGGACTGTTAAATCGGTTTAGAACCCAATCAGAAAGACAGGAAATCCTGAAACGATTAGCAACAGGAGAATTAGACATAGTAGTAGGAACACAATTACTATTAGGAAAAGAGATAAAATATCGAGACCTCGGATTATTGGTTATCGACGAAGAACAGAGATTTGGTGTTAATCAAAAAGAAAAAATTAAATCCATAAAAGCACAAATTGATGTCCTAACCTTAACTGCAACACCAATTCCAAGGACTTTATATATGTCCTTATCGGGAATCCGCGAAATGAGTATTATCGCCACTCCTCCTCCTTCTCGAAGACCAATAAAAACCCATGTTTCTCCTTACAATCCTGAAGTAATTAGGACAGCAATTCGAAATGAATTGGACAGAGGAGGACAGGTTTTTTATGTGGTTCCCCGAATAGATGGTATCGAAGAAATAGCCGCACAAATTAGAGAAATGATCCCCAGTGCAAGGATTGCCATTGGTCATGGTCAACTGGACGAAAATGAACTGGAAGCTACTATGTTAGGAGTCAATAATGGCGAGTATGACATATTAGTTTGTACGACTATTGTTGAGTCAGGTTTAGACATTCCCCGAGTCAATACTATTATTATTGAAGATGCACAAAAATTCGGTTTATCTCAACTCTATCAACTGCGAGGGAGAGTAGGTCGTTCAGGTGTTCAAGCTAATGCTTTTCTCTTATATCCTAATCAAGAAACCCTCTCCGATGTAGCCAGAAAACGACTTCGCGCATTACAAGAATTTAGTCAATTAGGGTCAGGTTATCAACTGGCCATGAGGGATATGGAAATTCGCGGAGTCGGCAATATTTTGGGTACTGAACAATCAGGCCAAATGGAGGCGATCGGTTTTGAATTGTACATGGAAATGCTGCAAGAAGCCATCAAAGAAATTCAAGGTCAAGAAATTCCCCAAGTGGAAGATACCCAAATTGATTTAAAATTAACAGCCTTTATTCCCAGTGAATATATATCAGATTTAGAGCAAAAAATGGATGCTTATCGTGCAATTGCTGTAGCTAACTCTAAGAAAGAATTGATACAAATTGCCGCAGAATGGTGCGATCGCTACGGAAATTTACCCACTCCCGTAAATCAATTATTAAAAATAGCGGAGTTAAAACAAATGGCCAAATCATTAGGATTTTCGCGTATAAAACCCGAAGCAAAACAACATATTGTCCTCGAAACTCCCATGGAAGAACCAGCTTGGAAAAAACTACAGGAAAAATTACCTACCCATCTCCAAACCCGTTTTATTTATAGTCCGAAAAAAGTCACCGTCAGGGGTTTAGGGATGGCCCACGCAGATAAGCAACTTGACAGTTTAATCGAATGGCTAGGACTGATTCATTTAGCAATTGAAAATTCACAAATTTAGGAGGTAAAAAACTTGTTAATAATTAACAATTAAGGAGGTTAAAAAAATATTAAATCCCTTCATAAATCTCAGACAAGGGAATATCTAAACTTATTGTCGTTAACTGCAAAATATCAGTTTCCCTGTCAAGAATATCCAATGACCACTGTTTAGAATTACCTCGTCGATAAATCATAATTAACCTGTCTTCAGGTTCAATTAACACATATTCCTGTAAACTTTCTAAGGAGCGATAATAACCAAATTTTCGACCTAAATCATAATCTTTAGTCGAATCGGATAAAACTTCAATGATAACAACGGGATTAATTACTGTGGTTTTACTCTCCGTATAATAGATTGGTTCTCCCGCCATTACCATCACATCAGGATAGGTAAAAATGTTATATTCAGCGATAAATACTCGCACATTTTCAATGTAAACTGGGGTTTTTTTACCTTTTAGACCTAATCTTAAAGCTAAATACATATTACCCGTCACCAAATTGTGATTAGTTGTTCCTCCAGCCATAGCAATTATCTCCCCATTAATAAACTCATTTCTTGTCTCGGCTTTTTCTTCTAATTCCAAATATTCCGCAATGGAATAAGTTGTTTTCGTTATTTGAGCAACCATAATTTTAACTAACAAATAATAGGTCTATTTTGATTATAATAATTCCTTTCCAAAAATCACAATTTTAATAATTTTCGTATTTTGTAACAATTTATACAGAAATATGTTTATAAATATGTATTAACAAGGCTCGTTGTTGCGCTAAAGCGCTCTCCTTATTTTGAAAAAAAAACAAAATTGATCTATAATTAATTTTGAAAAATTTTTTTGAAAAACTGCATAAATTTTGAAACTCGACAAGATAAGTAAAAAGAACCAATTTAAGGAGACCAAATGGGTAATATTGTAGGGATTGATCTAGGTACAACCAACTCGGTGGCTGCGTTTAAGTTTTCGGATACAGAAGTCGTGACAGCTCCCGACAATCCCCCACCAGACAGGAAGTTAACTCGCTCCGTGGTATCTTTACAGAATAATCAAATTATTGTCGGGGAAAATGCCTACAATCAGTTAAAACAAGATGCAGAAAACGTAATTATGTCCATTAAACGCTTAATGGGTAGGGGTTTTGGCGATGAAGTGGTACAAAAACAGTTAGGCCGTTTCGGTTATAAGATTAGTAAACCCAGTCAAGGTACAGAAAACGCAATTTCCGTCTGGTTAGATGGCAAGGAATATCAACCAGAGGACATTTCCGCCGAAATTATCAAAAAAGTGGTGCAGAATGCTCAAAATTACCAACAGCAAAGGGGTCAACAGCAAAAAATTACCCAAGCTGTGGTGACTATTCCCGCATATTTCAATGATAAACAACGCTACGCAACCCAAATGGCAGCGCAAAGAGCAGGTTTAGGTCAACCTGAACTTTTACCCGAACCCACTGCGGCGGCTATTTCCTACGGTTATAGTCCCAATTCTGATGATGTCAAAACGATTTTAGTCTATGACTTCGGGGGAGGGACGTTTGATTCATCTTTGATTACAGCATCAGGAAACCAGTTTATTGAGTCAAGTAAAGCGGGGGATTTGTGGTTAGGGGGTGATGACATTGACGACTTGATTATTGAGTTTGTCAAGCAAAAAGTCGCCCAAAGCGAGGATTTAGATAATATTGACGAATTAATTGGAAGTATGCCTTACTATCAGAAAGTGCGGTTTAAAGCGGATTTAAAAATGGAGGCTGAAAAAGCAAAAATCCAGCTTAGTAAGGCTAAAACTGCAAAAATACTGCCTTCCACACCGCTTTTAGATGAACTAGGTATGGCGATCAATCTTGATGTCGAAATTACCCGTCAAGATTTTGAAAAGTTGATTTTACCTTTGGTGGAACGGAGTATTGCCATTTGTCAAGATGCGATTAAATATTCAGATTATCCTGAAGATATGATCGATGTGGTTTTATTGGTGGGCGGTTCATCGCAAATTCCTTTAGTGCAGCAAAAAGTCAGGAAAGCATTTGGCGATAAAGTCGTAGTGCATCCTCGGCCAATGTATGCAGTGGCCGAAGGAGCGGCGATCGTGGCTGCTGGGTTGACAGAAAAAGTCGGCACAGTTTCCCGGGATTATTTCCTCGAATTGGTGGATAATCCCAGATTTCCTTTGATTAATCAGGGTGACATTTTGCCCGTGATCAAGTCACATACCTTTAAAACCGAAGCAGATGGACAGGAGTTGATTCATTTTAAATTTTTCAGTCCTGATCAAGTCAGTGAAAGTCTGGATTTGCGCAAAAATGATGAACGTTTAGGGGATATGTGGTTAGCCTTAGATCAAGCTTATCCCAAGGGTACAGAAGTTTTGGTAACTGCGGAATTAGATGAAAAAAATGGTTCTTTGCAGATAACAGCTGCTTTGAAAAATGATCCTTCCGTTAAAGTTAGTGCTTCTTTTTCCCGTGGTAACGCTGATGAAGAAATTTCCCGCAAAGTTGAAGCGAGAATTGCTGAACTAAACGAGGAAGGAGAGTTGACAGAAACAGGAGCTAAACGGGGTTATAAAATTGCGGGGGAAGTGATTAGGGCTGCTAATCAAATACGAGATCGAGATGGTAGAATCAAAGAAGATCGACTCAGAGTAGCTCAACAAAAACTTCAAGAATTGGAAATTTTTGCTAATGATGACCATGAAATCGCTAAATATTTTATCAATGAGTTTGAATTTGCCCTTGAATATTGTGACACCGTAATTGAGGAATCGCAACAAAGAAGGTTACGCAAATTAATTGAGGAATTAGAAAAGGCTCTTGCTTCAAATAATATTTCAGCACTGCAAAAATTGGCTGAAGATTGTCAACAAGAATATGAGAATTTACCTGAAATGGTCACCATCATCTTACTTTCTCGGCGAGGTATTGCAAAAGCGAATCAAATTAATCCTACCCATGCTAATTTAATGACGAATAAATTTGCCAATTTACTTAATAGTTTAAAATATGGTGATAGTGATCAATGTGTTTATATTTTACAGGAATTATTACCAGAAATTGAGCCATATTTAGAGCAAAAATTACCTACTGGTAACATTTATACAGGATTAACTCGTTAATTAACCAGAAATCCGATTTTTTGAAAAAATCGGATTTCTAAATTGTCAATGGAGAAAATATCAATGAATACGAAAATCACTTGTCCCGTGTGCGATCGCCCTGAGATTGAAGGGAATATCTGCCCTAATTGTGAAACGGATATTTCTTTAGTAAGAATGTTAGCGGAATTGCCAGAACAAGAAGCAAAATTACCGACAAAAATCAACTTAAATATGACAGAAATTATAGTAATAATAGTTATTGCTTTGAGCTTAATTTTTGGTGTTAGTACAGTATTTTTTGCTAAAGAAGAAGCTGTAAAACCTCCTGTCGAAAAACCAGTAATAGTTAAAAATGAACCAGAAAAACCATCGGAAAAACCCACAGCAAAAACCACACAAAAACCATGCTTAAGTGCTTTTAATTATACGGTTCAAAAAGGAGATTCTTTATTTTTAATTGCCGATAAATTTTATGGTGATAGTAATTTAATTAACTTAATTCTTGAGAATAATCCCCAGTTAAAAGGAAGAGAAAATGAGATAGAAATTGGGGATAAATTATTAATTCCGAATGTAGAAAATAATTGTTCAGTTAAATAATCATTAAAAATTAGGAGGTAATCATGTTAATTATTATCTTTATTTTGGGTGTACTTGCTTTGCTTTTCATTCTAGGTAAATTAGAATATCAAAAGCAATTAAAAGAAAGTAAACAAATAGTAAAAGAAGCAAAAAAAATAGAGAATGAGGCCTTAAATTCTTCCTCAAATATTCATATTCATCCTTTAAAGGAAGCATTAAGGTTATATGAAAAAGCGTATAAACTGGTAAAAATACCGGAATATAATACATTCATTCAATCTTGTAAAAATGAAATCAATAAAAGAGAGCAATTCCAAAAACTATTTCAAACGGGTAAACAATTAAAAAAAAGTTGGCAATTTGAAGGCGCTTTATATAATTTTCAATCCGCTAAAAGATTTTTTGTTACAGAAGAAATTGAGCATCTAATTAAAGATTGTTCAGAAAAAATAGAATTAAGTAAAGAATATTATCTTGGTTTTGAGAATAGTAAAAAAACAGCTCAAAATGGTAATATTTCAGAAGCAATAACTCAATTTAAACTTGTTTATGATATGTTTAAACATCCTGACGGTGAAGATTATCTTGATAACTTAAATAGAATATTAGTAGGTAAACAATATTTTAAGCAAGCCTTAAATTATGATAAAAATAGACAAATAAAAGAAGCTATTTTTAACTATGAAAAAGCCTTAGAAAGTTTACCAGAATTGACAGAATCTCGTCAACGTTTAGCTATTTTATACTTTAACCAAGATGACTTTAATCAAGCTATTAAATATCTGCAAAATATCAACACAGAAACTGCTAAATATTATCGTGGTTTAATTTATGCTAAACAAGGAGACTTACAAAAAGCACAAAAAGAATGGAAAAATATAACTAATTATACTTTGAAAAAACAAAAAGAAACACTAAAAATTATGGCTGAACGTCAGCGTTTATTAGTAAAGAAAACCATTCAGGATTTTGTCACACAAGATAAGTTGGAAAATGCAGAAAAAACTAGCTTAAGATTTATCGAAAGATTTGGTAATGATCCTCTTGTCACCGAGAATTTAGAATCCCATATTAAACCCCGTTTAGATAATCAAATTTGGACAAATAAAGAATGGGAAAAAATAGTCAATCAAACAGAAAACAACTGGTTAGAAAGACTAGATATTGTTTCATTACACAATCTAGTGATCGCCCTTTATTATTATGCACAAATAGATAGCGATCAACTAGCTAAATTAATAGTAACATGGTCAACAGCTTTAGCAAATATAGAAATAAATCCAGCGTTAAAAAATATTCGTTGGTTAGGAATTAAAATAATTAACTTAGTAGAAATTGCGAGTAAAATTAAAGACTTAATCGAAAGATTAATTGACAACTATAAAGATATAAATTTAGATAAATATTTTGAATTACGAGATATTTATCGCCAAGAAAAATTCGCTTTAAACCTAATAGTAGATATGCCAAATTGTGGTATCAGAATTAAGGAAATATTTATTACTCCCGGATGTTATGAAACATATTCACATAAATTACCTGTGATAATATTTCCCACTAAAATTTGGGGAGCATTATATACAGATTGGGGGAAAGCTGTAGCAGCTTGTTTGGAGAATGATATTAAACGCGCGATACAAATAAAACCCTCTAAAAATCCTGTATCAGAAACAGAAAACTTTGCTTATGATTTAGTCTGCTACCATGAGGGAAGTTATCACTTACAACAGTATAATTGGCGCAAAGGAAAAACTGCTTTAAAACAGGCAAAAAGAGGGATTACAAATAATAATGAATGGAGAGAAAATATAGAGAAACTTTGTCAGAAACAACGTCAAGAAATAGATGAATTTAATGAACATTTAGAATTTGCTAAATTTTGGCATGAATTATTAGCAACTCAAGCAGCTAAAAGTTATTTTGTGGAATATAAAACTAGGGAAATTGGAAGTAAATTAGCAGATGATGAAATTAGTCTTGATACAGGATTAAATGAATTAAGAAAACTAAAAGAAATAGATTACAATAATCCCATTCTCAATGAATTAATCAAAAAAATTGAAGAGATAGATTTGGCACAAAAATTAGAAACAATAGGAAAAGTAATAGGAATTGCGGCGCTACTATTTTTGGGAGGTGAATAACATAGTTGTAAATTATTAACAAGGATTTATTTATTATCTTTTAAAACCATTTAATCAAAGTCTTATTAGGAGGCAAAAATGACCCAAGAATATATCAACCCTTACGACGTTTTAGAAGTATCCCAAGCTGCATCAAATGCCGAAATAACTAAAGCATTTATGCAAGCAATGAAACGGAAAAAATATAAACCCGATGTCATTGCCGGGGCGCGCAAAGCATTAATGAACACCGAAGAAAGGATAATCGCCGATTACTTAAAACCGATACTTCCACCGATAAAAAGATTCAAAAAAGAGGACTTTTCAGAATTAGAAAAACCCGAACCTGAACTAGAAATCTTACCCGAATTTGACAACCTCGAAACAATAATAGAAATGGCAAAAGATGGCGGTGAAATTGACAAAAGACTAGGAAAAATGTTATTTTCTGACTAATATTTAACCTAAAAAAACCCAAATATAGACAGCAAAGCCGACCAACCCCTTTGCGTCTTTGCGCCTTTGCGTGAGATAAAAAACCCAAATATAGACAGCAAAGCCGACCAACCCCTTTGCGTCTTGGAGTGAGATAAAAAATAACAGGAGCTAAAAAATGTATCTTTTAAAAAGCGAACAACGGGAACAAATACAACAGGAATTAAGTAATTTATTAAAGGAAAAAGTAGCCTTACAACAATCAGTAAGGGAAGAAAAAGAAGGCGCTCAAGCAAGCAAAGAACAGTTATTATTAGAGTTATTAGAATTATTTGATTCTGTGGAATACTTCATAAATTACATGGAAGAAAACCCAGAATTACCACCGCAATTTATCAAAAGATTACCTAAATATTTTGGTACAATTCAGAAAAAACTCTTAGATATTCTCGAAAAAAGGGAAGTAAATTTAATTAAATTTGAAGATTCTTTACCTGATTTTAGTCTCTGTCAAGTGGTAGATCGGGAAATTCGAGAGGACGTGGAAGATAAGACCATTACTAAAATTATTCGCCAAGGTTTCAAGGTTGGGGAAAATGTCCTGCGTCCTGTGGAGGTGATTACGGCGAAAAAACCAGATTAAAAAGTTTACACAGAAGCTAAATTGACTTCAATTTCTTCAGAACGCCAAGCAGCATAAGCTAAGGCCTCATAAATATCAGCTAATTCTAAATAGGGATAAGCTTCTAAAATGGTTTCAGGAGTTTGTCCGGAAGCCATTAAACCAACTATCGTACCCACAGTAACACGCAAACCTCGGATACAAGGTTTGCCTCCCATAATTTCAGGATTAAACGTAATTCTCGTTAGTTGTTTCATAGTTTAACAGAAAACTTGGCGATAATTTAATTGTAGGAGACAATTATAAAAATTATCTCCTAGTTCGGGTTATTTACCACGTTTTTCTTTGTCAAGACGACGACGATCGCGCCATTCCACAGTAGTCAGGTATAAAACACCACCACTGACGAGCAAAAGTAGGACGAAAGCTGAAATAAACAGAAAATAGAGTAAAGAATTTGTTTCCACGATCATTACTTACAAACCGTCACGACCCCAAACAACCATGGCGATCGACCAAGTGAATAAAGCTAAAATTGAAGCCCAACCTAATGTGAGAATATCCATCTATTTACCCAAAATAACTATTATTAAACAACTATCAAGATTATCATAACTGTTTACGCTACACTGTAAGAAAAGATAGATTAATTTTATTATGACTGCCCAACGTCCAGATTCCCGGGAATTTAATCAATTACGTCCGATTAAGTTCGATTTACATTATACTCCCCATGCGATGGGGTCTGTTCTTGTTCATGCTGGTAATACCAAGGTTTTATGTAATATTTCCATTTCTGAACGAGTACCCCAATTTCTCTATCGTAGTGGAAAAGGCTGGTTGACTGCGGAATATCGGATGCTCCCTTGTGCAACCACTGAACGTAACCAGCGGGAATTACATCATCTTTCTGGACGTACCCACGAAATTCAACGCTTAATTAGTCGCAGTCTTCGTTCAACTATTAATTTAGAGGCGATCGGTGAACGTACTATCATGGTTGATTGCGATGTCATTGAAGCTGACGCTGGAACTCGGACCGCTGCGATTACTGGGAGTTACGTTGCTTTAGCTTTGGCCGTCAAGAAAATGCAGGAGAAAGGTTTAATCAATACTTCTACTTTAATCAATTCCGTCGCTGCGGTTTCCGTGGGCATAGTTGAAGGAAAACCCGTATTAGACTTAAATTTTGTGGAAGATAGTAACGCTGAAGTTGATTTCAACGTGATTATAAACGGCAATGGGGAGTTCATTGAAGTTCAAGGCACAGCCGAAAAAGGCAGTTTTAGTCGTCAAGAACTTAATCAATTATTAGACTTAGCTGAAAGTGGGATCAAAGAGATATTTGAAGCACAAAATCAAGCATTAAGCAGTTAATAGTTGATAGTTTTTTTTTACCTATTACTTATTAGCTAAAAATGTGATCGGGGGAGGGAATTTTGCAGGGTCAAGAGATTAAAAAAAGATTAAGAATACTCCTTGATGAGGCTGCCGAAATTGACCTCAATCTCGCTCTGAGATTAGATGAGATCAATTATTGGCTAAGAGACCTGCGCCCCGGGACACTTACTGCTAAAAAACTATTAAGCGATTTTCTGTTACAATTGATACGAGATAGTGAAATTTGGTTAGCCTTAAAAACATTATCTCCCGAACAAATCGAAACCGAATTGTTAACAAAAATGACTCCGACCCAAAAGTATTGGTATCAAATTCTTTTTCCTAAGTGGTTAGCTAAAAACGACGATCACCTTTATATTTGGCGACAAAAATTAATGACAGGAGAATTTATCCAAGAAGATGAGCAGTTTTTAAATAATTTAGCAAAAGATATCGTAAATCGTGGCGGTAGTGTTTATCGCCGTTATATTGCTGATTTATCCATGGGTACCGACTTAATTGTTAGTCATCGTCAAGAAAAAGCAATCTGTCTTCAAGTAACAACTTTAGCGGAAAAATATTACAGTGAAAAGTACGTAAAGTGGCAAGAAACCATGGCCTTATGGCATATTGAGCGAGGTCTTTTTGTTAGCTATAATCCCAGTGAAAATGAAGCTATCCAAAGATTAATTAATATCACTTTATGGAGTAGCGATCAACTCAAAGACGGTTCTTATCAAGCAATCAATTGTTAATTTTAAAAATTTAGATTTTTCAGCATGAACATGACAACAAAATTTTCCACCGAACATAGATTACAAAGAGCATTAAAAGCCTTAGAATTAGAGCAAACTATACAACGCGACTGGCTAGAACATGGCTTAGATTTTGTTAATTTATATGTGGAAGATTTAGAGGGAAATTGGTTAGAAACTTGGGGAGAAGATGACCAAGAAAATGGCGTTTGGCATAAGGGTCTGGAATGGTTACAAGGTTGTTTTTCTGCAAAATGGCTACCGATCGCCTCAGTTTTTGCTGCAAACAAACTTATATTTGTTAATAATGTAATTAGCAAATATTTTGAGATAAATTCCCTGAGGGCGATGGGGACAAAAACCTTAGAATTAGCAAATAATTCGGTAGCATTACTAGCACTTTTACAATTAGATAATGAAGATAAATTTAGTCTAGTATTTCAGTTATATCCTCTAGAAAATGAAGAATTACCTGCTCAAATTAAACTATCATTATTAGATGAAAATGGGAACTTAGGTCAGCCATTTGTCACCTCAGAATTAGGAGATAAATACTTAGAAATTAAACTATTTAAAGCGACAATGGGCACACGTTTTAAGGTGGAAATTAGTTTAGGAGAAACAAGTATAACCGAAAGTTTTATGTTGTAAAAAATGTAGTGGTAATTCAGGAATTACCACTACTATTAATTTATTTAATTAGCGCCAAATTCTTCTTTTAAAAGTTCGTCATTATCATCAGCAATAGTTGCAACTAAAGTAATAGCGCGGGAAATTTCGCCCGGTGAAAGTTCGGCCACCGTACGTTGACACATTGCGACAACCTGCTGATTAATGATCGCAAAACAGGTTTCAAAAGTTCCGGACCAATTCATCTCTAATAACTTACGCATTAAACCAGTTTCATCCTGAGCTGGTAACATTAAAACGGGGGAATAAACTGTTAATAAATCATCATCAGTTTCCCCAGTTAACTGTACAAAAACCTCCACACTACCATACTGAAATTTCCACAAGTAAGCATCTTCTGTCTGTCTTACCATAGCATTATTATTGAAATCTAAACTACCGATGACAGTTTCAATTACTTCCTTGTGAGTAGTACCTTCTGTTATTAATTCTTCAGTAGTAATAATGTCCATTTCTGATAAACTCATAAACCAATAAACTCCTAAAATACTATCCTTACTTTAACACTTTAAAATACTTCATCTTCTATTCCTTTCCACCATTCTCCTAAATTCAGTTATCAGTTATCAGTTATCAGTTAACAGTAGGGGTTAACGGCCGTTAACCCCTACACCTTTAGACTGTAGCTTGAAACAAGGAATATTTTTATTACTTCCCCCCTCGCGAGGGGGGGTAGGGGGGTACATCATTATTACTTCCCCCCTCGCGAGGGGGGGTAGGGGGGTACATCATTATTACTTCCCCCCTCGCGAGGGGGGGTAGGGGGGTACATCATTATTAATCCCCTTGAAAGGGGAGGAAACCTGAAACCTTTTTTTCTGGTCAGATATTCTTGAGAGGAAATCGTATTTTTCCTTTCCTGTAACTTTTTTAATCTTAATTGTACTAACAACCAAGGTTTAGAAAATCCCTTGGTTGCACTAATATATTTACCTAATTCTTCGCTATTCATTGCTAAATTTAATTATATTGATCAAGGTAATTTTAAAAACGGCTGGAGATGATTAGTGTTTTTTTTAGCTGTAAAAAAGTGCAAATTTCATCTCCATAAAATAGTAACAAAAATGTGAAATATTTTTATTTTTGAGAAATAATATTAATAATTTAACCCCAAAATATTACCTTGCTTGAGATTTTGTATAACCAAATGTGGTGAACAGAAATCTTTAGTAAGATTTCTGTTCCCTGATAAATCATCTTGCAACTAGACAAAACCATAATTTTAGGCAGGGCTGTTTCATTCTAAAATTTTTATTTTGAACAATAAAGAGAAAACAGGGGAATAAGCATTTTTTTTGATAATTTCTAGCTACAAATTGATAATTTTCTGACTTTTAATTCTGATTTAAAATCCGAGAGTGAAAAATCCCCCCAATCCCCCAATACCCTAATTCCCCACCGTTTTTAACGACGGACCCATGATTGAGCCCTGCTAATTTTAGAGCGTTGCCAAAACTTCCAAATAAGAACAGATTACCAAAGGGGAACCGGTTTTCCGGGTTGAACTTCAACAGGTTGACGAGGATTAACGGAGGTTTCGGGATCAGTTACATTAGAAGAGGAAGGTTGAGAAGGTGGTAGATTGCTATTCGGTATAGTTACCTTGGCGTTGATTGCGTCCCTCAAGTATTGATTCATATCAATATAAATACGGCCATTGGTCTCGCTAATGGGACCCGAAGCTTGAAGACGCACATCTAATAATTGTTTCAGTTTGGCTCCTGGATCTGCTTTTTGGTCAGAGATGGTATATAAAGTTTCAACACAATCTCCATTTTCGGTTTGAGCAACACAAATCACGTTTTGTCGATTTTCCCTACCTGTGGTCATATATGTCAAAATACCCCGAACATGAAAATCCTGAAACTTAGCTGATACTATTTCACAGCGTTTTTGAGGGGTAAAACCGCCACCTTTTTCAGTATTCCAAACAACGATGGGAACATCACCTTGGGGAGTACGTGCTACAGTCGTCGGCGCTCCATTTTGATTAGGTGCGCAAACAAAGGTGACTCCTTCAGCTTTGACAGATTGATTTAAAGTCGTATTGCCGACAAGAGCCAACGTAGAAACTGTCAATAGATTAATCCATAATTTATTTTTCATAGTATTTTTCTAACCTCTTTTATTTCTGTCTAAATATTACTTCAAATTTATTCTAAATTACTAACGATTATTCCTGTTACATCAGACTACAATAGCAAAGTATTCGATTTCAGAAAAATATGCGCCCTTTTTTTACTGATATTCGATTCAAATTAAGAGTACATTCAGGGCAATGGTTCACCAAATTTAATTATAGGCGATTTATTTTCTTGTTCTTCTGTTTGAGGGGAATTAGCTGAAGGTTGATCACGAGGCTGTAACGGTGGTACTGACACCGTGACATTGTCCACATTTTGACGTAATATCCAGCGATTTTTGTCGACTTGTGCCAAGGTAATTTGTTCAGAATTTAACTTAATTTCTGGCACTAATTCCACCACTAATCGAGTTACTTCTTCGCTAAATTGAGATAAACGAATTTCTCGCACTCTACCGATATAATTTTCTTTAATTTTGACATTTCCTAATCTAGTATTCGGTAAATCAATGACAATTCTGACCGGATTTTCTAAGATAAAATAATTAGGAGTTGTACTTTCTTCTAGGGTAAATTCTAATTGATTTTGCTCCAAATTATAAGTCCACTGAGTCAATTTTCCCGCTAAAGCTGGCTCAAGATTTAAGATTACACTTGCCAAAATAATTGAGACTAAACTGTTAATTTTTTTCATTTTTGCGAGCCTAAAATAAGTGATATTACTGTTAAATGTTTAGGGTTAACTGTTTATAATTAATGATTTACTGTTAACTTTGAACTGTGAACTGTTTAAGGAGAGATTATTCATGGAAATTGGTGTTCCCAAAGAAATCAAAGATCAAGAATTTCGCGTCGGTTTAACTCCCAGTAGTGTCAGGGAGCTTGTTAAAAATAATCATAGCGTTTTTGTGGAAAATAACGCCGGAATTGGGGCAGGTTTTGCTAATGAAGATTACCTCCATGCTGGTGCAAAGATTGTTTCAGCCACAGAAGCTTGGTCGCAAAATATGGTTGTTAAGGTCAAAGAGCCTCTAGCCACGGAATATCAATATTTACAACCCCATCAGCTTTTATTTACCTACCTTCATTTAGCGGCCGATCGCCCTTTAACTGAAGCTCTCCTCAATTCTGGTGTAACAGCGATCGCCTACGAAACCGTCGCTTTAGCTGATGGCAGCTTACCTCTACTGACTCCCATGAGCATAATTGCTGGTCGTTTAGCAGTGCAGTTTGGCGCACGTTACCTCGAAAAACAACAGGGAGGCCGGGGCGTTTTATTGGGGGGTTTTCCAGGCGTTAAACCCGCTCAAGTGCTAATCTTAGGGGGGGGGATCGTCGGTACAGAAGCAGCCCGTATTGCCGTAGGAATGGGGGCTCAGGTGCAGATTTTGGATGTCAGTGTACCCCGCTTAGCTTACCTTGAAACTTTGTTCGGTTCTCGTGTGGAATTAATTTACAGCAATGCCGATCAAGTTGACAACCTTGTCCCCCAAGCCGATTTACTCATTGGTGCAGTGTTGATCATGGGCAAAAAAGCACCAACTTTGGTCTCTCGTAGTCTAGTTAGCCAAATGCGATCGGGTTCGGTAATCGTTGACGTGGCAGTTGATCAGGGCGGTTGCATTGAAACCCTACGCACCACTTCCCACACAAATCCGACTTACCTTGAGGAGGGAGTCGTCCATGTCGGTATCCCCAATCTGCCAGGAGCTGTACCTTGTACTTCAACTATAGCCTTGAATAATAGCACCTTACCTTATGTAGTGAAGTTGGCCAACCATGGACTTGAGGCTTTAAACATTGATCCAGCTTTGGCCGGTGGGTTGAATGTGAAAAACCATAAGTTGCTACACCCCTCCGTGTGTGAGGTTTTCCCCGATTTGGCTTAATCCGTGGAGCAGGTATCTTGCCTGCTGATTTGATTATCTCACGCAAAGGCGCTAAGGAGGTTTTCCCTTTGAATCTGCTGATTTGATTATCTCACGCAAAGACGCTAAGGCGCTAAGCAGGTTTTCCCTTTGAATCTGCTGATTTGATTATCTCACGCAAAGACGCTAAGGCGCTAAGCAGGTTTTCCCTTTGAATCTGCTGATTTGATTATCTCACGCAAAGACGCTAAGGCGCTAAGCAGGTTTTCCCTTTGAATCTAGTGATTTGATTATCTCACGCAAAGACGCAAAGGCGCTAAGCAGGTTTTCCCTTTGAATCTGCTGATTTGATTATCTCACGCAAAGGCGCTAAGGCGCTAAGCAGGTTTTCCCTTTGAATCTGCTGATTTGATTATCTCACGCAAAGGCGCTAAGGCGCTAAGCAGGTTTTCCCTTTGAATCTGGTGATTTGATTATCTCACGCAAAGACGCTAAGGCGCAAAGTTAGACAAAATAAAGGTTAAAATATACAAATATTTTTGAAAATGGTGTTATTTATGACCACAATTCAATTACAATCTAAAATTAGTGAAGATGGCATCTTACAGTTAGTTATTTCCCCAGAATTTAAGGGCTTAAATGTTAATATTACTGTTACTGTTGACCCAATTAAAGAATCTAATCAAGAGAAAAATAAGCTGGAATGATTGGATTTTATAGCTAACACGGCTGGTTTTATTAATGATGATACTTTTAGTCGACATTCTCAAGGAGAAATAGAAATTAGAGAGACATTAGAATGAAATATTTATTAGATACGAATGCTTGTATTGTATCTTTAAAAAACCAAGATTCAGGAATTAGAAAAAAATTAGAAACTATTTCTATTAATAAGGTTGTAGTGTTTTTGGTTGTAAAAGCTGAGTTATTTTCTGTCGCAAAAAAAAGTCTGAAAGTAGCGGAAAATTTAGTTAAATAAAAACAGTTTTTAAGTTATTTTATCTGTTTTCCATTTGATGATAAAGCTGCGGATTTTTAGGGGAAGATTCGAGCAAATTTAAAAAAAAAAAGGAACTCCTATTAAACTTTCTGATTTACAAATTGCTTCTATTGCCATGACTAATACTCTAATTCTTGTTACCCATAATCTTAAAGAATTTTAGAGAATAGATGGACTATTTTATGAAGATTGGGAATAAAATTGTCTCATCAGTTTTCCTTTTTTATTATAGGTGTTAATAACTTCAATCTTTTGATTTCTGTATTTTTTTTAAAATCAATTTAAAAAACTGCATATTCTCTAAATTCCCTTCGGATATTGCTATGAAGGGTTTTTTATTGAGAGTTATGTTTATGAATAAATCGTTGGTTTTAATTTCCTTAACCGTGGCTTTAGCTGGTTTTTATTCAAGTCAGGTGCAAGGTTTAACACCTGAGAAAAAAAATACGGAAACGCTGACTTCTGTTCGTTCTTTAAATCAATTATACGCCTTTGCTGGGATTAAAAATCAAGAACTGGTTGACCCAAGTTTGTTTTATCAAAAGTTAACTAATTTATCTAAAAAATTTATCAAGGATGAATTTGAATCTACGACCCAATATGAAACGAGAAAAAAACAAGAAATTGATAATTTTAGCAAAAAAGAAGGAGTTAATTTAAAGAAAATTTTTGTTACCACTCGTCAGATTAATTTGACGATGGATGATGCTTCTTTTTGGGATTATGACGCGGATAAACAAACACTTTTTATCTATTCTCTAATGTTTGCCCATGGTAATAATCCTTTATTTAAAGTTTATGATGAGAAAAATCAATTGCTTTATCATCTTGATTTAAAAAATAAGGAAGCTATTTCTAATTCCGATTATTGGCTTGATAGAAAATCTCGCTTTTCTCCTGACGGTAAAGCTATTGCAATTTCTAATATATCCCCAGATTATGCTAAAAAATTATTAACAGAAAAACGCCTTTTGTTAAAGATTTATTTTCAGACTAATGACCCTTTTGTTAATCATAATGGTATTATGGGAGAATTAAGAAATATCCACCTCGTTGATAAAAACAATGAGAAATGGGATATTATCTGGCGTTTAAATCCGTTAAATTGAGTTTTTTAGGTTGGATTAAATTGGCGAATTACTTTGGTATAATACCAAAGTAATTCAGATTTTTCCCCCTTATTTTTGTTGTGATCATTTTTTGAAAAAATCGGATTTCTTTCTTATCCCTAACTTTTTTTCTGGTATTAACTAATTATTTTCTAACATCTCAAAAAAGCTTTCTTCTATCTCATAACCGAACATTTTTGCCATTAATTTTAATTTATTTTTACCGGAAATATTCTTATTTTTCAGCCAATTACTAATAGTAAATATTTTGCTCATGACAAATATTTCTAAGGCTTCGGGATTGTATTGTATCCCTTCAACTCGATTAAATTGATGGGGTACTAACATTGCTGTATAAAGCGCCAATTGTTCCGCTTGACCATCGAGAAAATAGGGTAAATAGGGATAAAGACTATCTAAACGTACAAACCACAATCTAATTTCAGGAATCTCTGACAATTCGCGAGGATCGGTCTCTTCTCTGTCATAATCAATTTTAAATTGCATTTTCTGTTCGTTTTTGGCGATATTTCCCCTTAAAATATTTTCAATTATTTTTGTCGCTGGTGAAATGTCTAAATTATTGATAATTTCTGTGTTAAGAGCGATGATTAGGGTCATAATTTTAAGAAAATCGACGATTAGGATCACATATTCGCTAATTTTAAGTTAAAGTGGTAACGATTATGTATTATTTTCCCTTTTATGAATGATTTAGGAGTAAAAATCAACACAATTCATTGTTGCAAAGATGCAATTAACCGTTGTCAAGCTCTCGGAATGCGGGTTAGTCGTCAACGTCGCTATATTCTTGAGTTGCTCTGGGAAGCAAAGGAACACCTCTCAGCTCGAGAAATATATGATCGTCTTAATCAACAAGGCAAAAATATCGGACATACTTCAGTTTATCAAAATTTGGAGGCTCTTTCGACTCAAGGTATTATTGAATGTGTTAATCATTGTCAGGCTAGATTATACGGTCACATAAGCGATAATCATAGTCATATTAATTGTTTAGATACTAACCAAATTATTGATATTCATTTAGAGTTACCTTCGGATTTAATACAGCTAATCGAAGAAAAAACAGGAGTTAAAATTAATCACTATCGCATTGACTTTTATGGTTATAAACATAATTAATAACTGTGCGTTGTTGCGCTTTAGGGCTATGACATTTGCCATAAAAATATATTTAAACTTAACAGAATAATTAACAAGATACCATTCATGATCAAATCATTTTTGGATTGTTTTATCTGTTTTTTGATAAGGTTTCCACCTTTTTCTGCTAAATTTCTGGTCAGAAATTTAGGAATAACTTTGCTATATTTGAGATATTTACTATATTTAATTAAGGGAATTAAACGGCTAATTATTATTACTAATTCCCCTAATGTTAAGCAAAAAATTATTAGTTTATAAACTGTATATATGTTAATTTCTATCATGTTTGTGTCAAAATTAATTTAACTATTATTGCTAAAATTGCGGCTCCAATACTTCCGATTAGACTAATTCTTACTATTTTATTCTGCTTTTTGATTTCGATTTCTGCTTGTTTTTCTGCTTGTCTAACTAGGTAATTTTCTAATTCATAACTGATAGTTGAAACCACGGCTATGATTAATGCTGCATCGTCCGCTAGACCCGCAAAAGGTATTATATCAGGTATGGCATCAAAGGGCGAAACTAAATAAATTAAAGTTGCCATGGCGATCGCTTTGGACTTCCAAGCAACTTGAGGCGATCGCATCATCTCACTTAAGGCTTGTATTTTCGGCCAAATTTCTTTAATTGGACCTTTTTTCATTTTGTCTAATTGAATTTGACTAACTTTTTTAATATCTTCTGGTTTAACTTTTTTCACTAAGTTATCAAAGATTAATTTAGTTTTTTCCCAGTTATTTTGATCTAATTTTTCCGAACTATTCTCCATAGTATGAGTCTCATTTTTTTGCGGTTTAATTGGAGTGACAATTTCGGTTATGGTGTCAGTAACTACCGTTGTTTTATTACCCGTAAATTTAACCAAATTGTCTTTAATATTTAAGATTTTATCTTTAAATTTCATATTTAACCCCTATATAAATTCTCTCACTCCCTCTCCCCCAAGAGAAGTAAGAAATAATTATTTAAACAATTTTTTGCTATACAATTATTCTTATTTCTTACTTTTTATAGCATTTTTAGTTGATATTTTGCTTCTTTTTTCCCCCTCTCCCTTTGGGATGAGGGGGTTAGGGGGTGAGGGTAGATAACACTTAATTAGAAAATCCTATATTTCTTACTTTTTACTTCACTTTGCTTCCAGCCAATTTTTGCCGGCGTTTATATCAACTAATAATGGTATGGTTAATTCTACTGCATTTTCCATGGTATTTTTGATGAGAGTTTCTATGTCTTCCCATTCAGCTAAGGGAACTTCAAAGACTAATTCATCATGTACCTGTAATAATAATTTAGTCTGATAATTTTTGAGTATTTTGCTTAATTTTACCATGGCAATTTTGATGATGTCAGCACTTGAACCTTGAATCGGTGCATTGGCTGCTGCCCTCAACAATTGTGCATCACCAAAACTATATTTTAACTTATCAAGATTAATGGTTTCAAGGTCACTTCCTTGTAATTTTTGTAAACAATCACTTTCAAAGTTAAAATATCTTCTTCTCCCCATAATTGTCGTGACAAAACCTTGGGAAACTGCTTGTTTTTTCAGAGTTTCTAAATAGTTAAAAAGTTGGCTATATTTTTGACGATATTTATTAATAAATTCCTTACCAACTTTAGCATCAATTCCTGATTCTTTAGAGAATTTATAGGAGCCCATTCCATAAATTACGCCAAAATTAATGATTTTTCCTAGTCTTCTTTCCTCTGAGGAAATAGTCTCTTTTTCTAATAACAATTTAGCGGTAATAGTATGCACATCTTCGTTATTTTTATAAGCATTAATTAGCACTTTTTCCTGACTTAAATGTGCGACAATTCTTAACTCAATTTGGGAATAATCTGCTGATACTAAAATGCAATTTTCTGAGGGAATAAATCCTTGGCGAATTTGTCGGGAAAATTCGGTTTTAATGGGAATATTTTGGAGGTTAGGATTGGAGGAAGATAATCTTCCAGTGGAAGTAATTGCTTGATTAAAATCTGTGTGTATTCTCCCTGTTTTTTTATTTACTAATGTGGGTAAAGTATCGACGTAAGTCGATTTTAATTTGGATAAAGTGCGATACTCTAATAAATAATCAATTAGAGGATGATCTCCTTGTAATTTCTCTAATGTTGCATGGTCAGTCGAGTAGCCAGTTTTAATTTTGCGGGTTTTTCGTTTATCTAAATTCAGTTTATCAAATAGGATTTCACTTAGTTGTTTGGGTGAACTTATATTAAAGGTTTCCCCCGCATTTTCATAGGTATTTCTCTCAATTTCTTGCAGTTTTTTATCTAATTTTTCTGACAAGTTATGGAGATAATTGACATCAATTTTTATCCCTAAATTTTCCATTTCTGCTAAGACTATTTCTAAGGGTAATTCTATTTCTTGAAATAGCTTTTCCAAGTCAGGTTTTTCTCTTAATTTTGCTGACAATTTTTCGTATAATAAATAAGTTGCGTAAGCATCCAATCCCGCATATTGTGCGGCGGTTTTTATGTTTAAATCGGCGATGGTTTGCTCTTTTTTGATGTTCAATTCCTTAAAACTTTTTGCCCTAATTCCTGATAAATAATACTCGGATAAATCAGTTAAATTATGACTACTGTAAGGATTTAAGACATAACTAGCTAACATTGTATCGAAAATCACGCCGTTTAAATTAATATTAATTTGCCAAAAAACAAGACGATCATATTTTGTATTTTGTAAGACTTTGGGATATTTTTCACCCTCTAAAATTGGGCGTAATTCTGACAATATTTGCTCAATTTTTAACTGAATTCCTTTCGTATGATTTAGGGGAATATAAGCTATTTGATTAGTTTCTTCACCCCAACAGCAGGAAATTCCTACTAACTTTGCTTCTTTAGCTTTAACTGATGTTGTTTCTGTATCCCAAGCTGTTAATTTTTGCTGTTTTAAGGTGTTAATTAATTCCTTTAATTTGGCTTCAGTGTCAATAATTAGTGGTTGAATAATATCTGGGTTTTCTTGATTAATAATTGTTTGAGTTTCCGTAACACCAAATAATGATAATTGTTCGGTTTCTTCTGTTTCTTTTGTTTCTTCCACTAAAATATCGCCGAATTTTTCCTGTAATTTATCAAGTTGTTTTTTAAAAGTTTTCAATTCTAATTTATCTAATAAGGGAGCAACTTTTTGGTAATTAAACCCCCTTAATTTACAGTCATCTAAACTTACATTTATGGGAGTTTCTAGTAATATTTGTGCTAAAAATTTTGAATGTTTGGCCGAGTCTTTTCCCTTGTCAAGTTTAGCTTTAATTGCTCCTTTGATTTTAAAGATATTCTGATAAATATTATCTAATGTTTCGTATTCTGTTAATAATTTAACTGCTGTTTTATCTCCAATTCCTAACACTCCCGGAATATTATCTGAAGTATCCCCACACAGTGCTTTATAATCGACAATTTGACTCGGTTTTATACCCATTTTTTCCCTCACAGATTCCTCATCAAATTCGACAATTCCTGCTTTACTATCTAAGTATAAAACCTTAATATTTCTCTGATTATCTATTAATTGAAATAAGTCTCGATCGCCACTAACTACTTTAACGCTACAATTATGATTAGCTCCTAATTGCGCCAAAGTGCCTAAAATATCATCAGCTTCAAAACCACTTAAAGTAAAAATTGGTAAATTAAGAGAGGTTAATAATTCTTGTAAATTAGTAATATCCTCTAAAAAATCTTCAGGAGTTTCTTTTCGATTGGCCTTATAATTTTGATCAGATTCCTTGCGAAAAGTTGTCTCTTTTGTATCAAAAGCGATTGCGAAAAATTGGGGATTTTCCTTTTCAATTACCTGTAATAAAGAGTTAAGAAAACCAAAACAAACACTGGTAGGAATACCTGTGGAAGTGCGTAATGGTCCCTTTTTTCCCTTACTAAAAGCATAATAGGAACGAAAAGCAAGAGAATGGCCATCAATTAATAATAATAGTGGTTGAGTATCAGGAGACATAATTTTATGATTGAAAATAAATATATTTTATTATAAACTTAAAAGTCCACAATTAATAAGTTGTTACAAATAACATTTAAAGCGCTAAAGCGCAACAACGAAGGAATGTAAAGTTTTGTAACAAAAATTAGCATTCTCAAAAAAATCTGATATATTAAAAGTAAGGCACAAAAAGAAAGAGAAAACGACCAATGTAGAGATTTTGCTTAGTGCCTCCCGCAAGTAATCTCGCAATGACAAACTTCTCATCGTCATCTCGCACTAATGATGAAGTTATCTTAATCCCTGTTTGGTTAATGAGTTAATGTTCAAATCGTTGATCGTCATGGAGGAATAAGTTAGTTCAGTCGATATAGCTTAAGATTAAGATAAACCATAACCTACAGCCTGGATAGGCTACAAGATGAACGAGAAAAGGATTAGAGGAGAGTCGTTGTTAACACTGTAAACCTTTAGTTAATTTAAAACAAGTAAAAGTCATCAAAGCACCAATTGAATTGAATACGAAACCCGCTCTTGGCTAGAAGTCCCTAGTTGAGCGGGTTTTAACCATGGATAATTACCATTCTTCTTCGTTTCTGTCTGGTTTTCTTTCCCAGTCATCTTGCCAATTTTCCATTGGTGCTAAATTCTCGCTAATGGGTTTTACGACAAGTGCGATCGCATCTTTGACAAATCCCTTCACAAATTCATCTTTGCGACTCAGTTCAAATTGACGTTGTACCACTTCAGTGATTCCTCCATCACCCCAATCCTGATCGTGTCTAAAGTATTCAATAAAGCTTTTGCCGGCAATTCTGGTTAAATAAGCAGCCGTAACTCCTTGAATCGCTTTACCCACCAGATAAGTAGTAAAATTTAATTGTAGCGCTTTTGCCAACAATTCCACCGCACCTTTGACTACGCCTAAACTAATCAACGTCTTGCCTAAAGATACAGCTAAGTCTTTACCCGTTTCGCTGTTGATTTCGCAACTGTAAACCTTGCCGATTTCCATGACCATTTGTGCATTGACGGCAGCAGTAGCCAACATATCGACTACCGGTAGGGGAGTAACAGCGATGACTCCTGCACCAATCCACTGATAGCGATCGATAATTTGTAACGCTTGTTTTCGTCTTTGACTATCAATTAATTCCCTTGTTTCTTCCCCTAAACGTTGGGATTGTAGGAGGATATTATCAGCGAGTAAATCGTCTCCTTCTGCGCGTAAAACAGCGATTAAACGCTTAATTAAAGAGGTTATTTCTGGAGCTGGTGTGATCATTTCACCATGTTCTAATTGTACAGGTTGGGGATTAGCTATAACGGCAATTACATCGTGAGGATTAATAAAGTGACTTACTCTTGTTTGCAAAGTATTAATAATTTCTTCTACTTCTTTTTCTGTATAAAGATCAATTTTATTAAAGATGAGAATTGATCGCTTTCCAAGAGAAGCTAAAGTTTCTAAGGGTGCATATTCTGATTGCCTTAAATCATTATCAATTACAAACAATAATAAATCAGCTTCCGTTGCTAATTGACGAGCTAATTTTTCACGTTCACTTCCAGCCTTTCCTACTTCTAAAATACCAGGAGTATCTGTTATTAAAATTTCCCTATTTATCCCTTTCAATTTTAACTGATAAGTGTACTGAACCTCAGTAGTTCCCATGGTTGCAGCTATATTGCCGACTATTTCACCCAAGAGGGCATTGACGAGGGAAGTTTTTCCAGCTGAACCCGTTCCAAATACTACTAATTTTAAGTCACCTCTGGCTAAATTAGCTTCAATTTGTGCGGATTTTTTTAGAAGGACTTTTTGAGAGACTTCGTCTTGAATTTGGGCAACTTGTTGTTTAATAACTTGCAAATTATCGGCTGCAACTAACTTTTTTTCGGCGGGTATTTGCCCAGTAAAACCTTTTTGATAGACAGGTTTTCTGGTTTTATTTTTAGTATTAAAGACAAAATAAAAGAGAAAATAGTAAATTAATAAACCTAATAAAATTATGAGTAAAAATAAAAGAATGTTCGCCAAAAAAGGTGCCGTAAAAGCTACTTGTATGTAGAGTCGGTAAAGGGAATTTACTAACCATAACATCAAGCCTAAAATTAGGGTTAAACCGATAAATAAAATAATTAGACGAGGTAAAGGCATTTACAATTAACAATTAGTAATTAATAATTAACAATGATACTTCTTTTTTTTAAACAGTTTGTAGGGTGGGTTAGGTGGGGATAAAATTAGGAACTGAGTTAGATTTAATAATCCATAGTTACCCACCAGTTTAAAGTTATTACATAGCCCTAAAGAGCAACAACGAATTAAGATATGTTAGATAAATTTTTCCATCCTATTTCCGATTTTATTGATGATCAATTAGATCATACTAAGAATATTATAAGTTATTGTTATGAGGGAATTTGTCCTCAGACGGGTGAAAGATTCAGTTTACCCCGCAATTTATTAATAGAAAAAATAGCCGATCAATTAATGAAACTGCTAGAAAGGGAGAATATTTATAATATTGAAGGCAAAATGTATGGCATTTTATTAGTAGAAAATAATGCCCATCAATTAGGAATAATTAAGGCTTTTTCTGGAAAACTTAATGGAGAAAGCTATTTAAAGGGTTGGGTTTCAGAAATTTCAGGGAAAAATGCGATCGCCCTTGCGGAAAATTTAACCATCGCAAAACTAGATCAAATTAAACAGGAAATTATCTCACTGGAAAAATCAATTGAGAGAGAAAAATACGAAAATTTATTAGCTGAATCGAAAATAAATCGGGAAAAAATGAATTTACGTCACCAAAAAAATCGGAAATTAAGACAAGAAAAAAGACAGTTATTAGGTGATAGTATTTCTACGGAAATAAGGGAAAAATTAGAGGAAGAAAGTCGTTTAGATGGAATTGAAAAACGTAATTTTAAACGTCACTGGCAAAAAAGTTTACTTCCTTTACAAGAAGAGATTTTAAACAAAGAGCAAACTATCCTAAAATTAAAAGAAAAACGCAAAGAATTATCCCGTAATTTACAGTTACAAATGCAGAATGCTTATAGTTTAACTAATTTTGCTGGGTTAACTTTAAGCTTATCTAATGTAATTGAAAAGGATTATATTCCCACTGGTACAGGAGATTGTTGCGCTCCCAAATTACTGCACTACGCTGCTAATAATAATTTAAAACCTTTGGCCATGGCAGAATTTTGGTGGGGAAAAGATTCAGTTTCTAGTAACAAAATAAAAGGTCATTTTTATCCCGCTTGTGAGGATCGTTGTCAACCTTTAATGGGCTTTTTATTATCAGGAATTACCAGTAATTTACCCAATTTAACTAATTACGAAATACCGATTATTTATGAAGATGAATATTTATTAGTGGTTAATAAACCCTCTGGTTTGCTTTCTGTACCCGGTCGAGGTAGCCAACATTATGACAGTGTGGAAAGTCGCTTGAATTTAAAACCAGTACATCGTTTGGATCAAGATACGTCGGGGTTGTTAATTTTGGCAAAGGACAAGGAAACTGAAGGGAAAATAAAACGATTATTCGAGGAAAAAAAGGTAAAAAAACTATATCACGCTATCCTAGAAAGAGAAATCACGAGTAAAACTGGCATAATTGACTTACCTTTGTGGGGAAACCCCGAAAATAGCCCTTTTCAGGAAGTAAATTGGCAAAAAGGAAAACCCAGTCAAACTCATTTTCAGGTTATCGAAGGTAATCGAATCCAATTTCAACCCTTGACAGGACGCACTCATCAAATCCGCGTCCATAGTCGAGAAGGTCTAGGGGTTGCACTTTTAGGCGATCGCCTGTATGGCAATTCTCAGCAAGTAAATAGATTACATCTTCATGCGAGCAAAATTGAGTTTGAACATCCGGTTTTCAAAATCCTGATTGATTTAAAAAGTGAAATCCCGTTTTAAGTTTCCCTCACCCTCCCCTCTCCCACAAGAAGAGGGAGGGGATCAATGGTAATTGATATTTTTTTGTGCAGAAAAGGGTTGCCAATCAAGGTAAAATAGTTACAGTTTGTAAACTTTTGTAAATTTAGGTTAATTTGTGCAATTAAACGTTAATCCTACTCAACTAGAAGAGCAATTTGCTCGTAAAAAAGAGCTTCCCTTTACCCTTGCTGACTTAAGAAACGCTATTCCTGCTTACTGTTTTGAACCTTCCACGAGCAAGTCTCTATTTTATTTTTTCCTTGATATTAGTATTATTGCAGGGTTGTATGCGATCGCCTACACCCTTGATTCATGGTGGTTTTACCCGATTTTCTGGGTAATGCAAGCGACGATGTTTTGGGCATTATTTGTCGTGGGTCATGATTGTGGTCATGGTTCATTCTCCAAGTATAAATGGCTAAACAACCTCATTGGTCATTTATCCCACAGTCCCATTCTTGTACCCTACCATGGTTGGCGCATCAGCCATCGCACGCACCACGCGAATACTGGCAATATTGACACGGATGAGAGTTGGTATCCCGTTTCGGAGTCATACTACAATCAAATGTCACCAATTGAAAAATTCATGCGTTACAAGCTATTTTTATTAGCTTATCCCTTGTATTTATTTAAGCGCTCACCTGGAAAAACAGGTTCACATTTTAATCCCAGTAGTTCCTTATTTAAACCTTCGGAAAAATGGGACGTGATTACCAGTACAATTTGCTGTAGTTTAATGATCGTATTTTTAGGTTTATTAACTTTTAAATTCGGGTTTTTATTCTTGGTAAAATTTTACTTAATGCCCTATCTTGGTTTTGTAGTCTGGTTAGATTTGGTAACATTTTTACACCATACTGTGGATGAAATTCCTTGGTATCGTGGAGATGATTGGTACTTTTTAAAAGGTGCATTATCCACCATTGATCATGATTATGGTTTTATTAATAATATTCACCATAATATCGGAACTCATGTGGCCCATCACATCTTTTTAAATATGCCGCACTATCATTTATTAACAGCAACTGAGGCCATTAAACCGATTTTAGGCGAATATTATCATAAGTCAGAAGAACCAGTTTGGAAAACTTTGTTTAAGTCAGCTAAGGGTTGTCATTATGTAGCAGATCAAGGTTCTCCGGTTTATCAACAACCAGAAAAATAATCTTGTTTGAGTTAGTTTTTAGGGGTTTATTTTATTAAATATGCCCCTATTTTTATCGAGATTTTTTTTTACGCAAACAAGAATATTGTAGTTAATAGACCAATGAGCGAAACTGTTAGACAAAATATGGTATAACAATTTAGCAAGAGGTCTAATATTTCTCAAAAAGTTATCTTAAATCAAGACATTTTCAGCTGATTTTTAATTATTTCTTTGAGTAAAACTTAACTTGTAAAAAAGTGTTAAATCAAGAAAATGCTAATATTTTAAAAGCAAAAAATGAAGCTTGTCCTTCAGAGAGCAAATTTGATCAAATAATTATTCTAGTAACAACGCTCATTAGTCACCTATAATATCACAAGCTATTTGTATAACAGGGAATATGAAAATTTTATTTGTAGGTGCGGAAGCCGCTCCCATCGCCAAAGTTGGTGGCATGGGCGATGTAATTGGTTCATTACCAAAATTTTTAAGAAAATTAGGCCATGATGTGCGGATTATGATCCCCTATTATGGCTTTTTGAGTGACAAAATGGATATTCCCGCCGAACCGATTTGGCAAGGTTCCACAATGTATCAAAATTTTTCAGTTTATGAAACAGTCTTACCCGACTCGGATGTCCCTTTATACCTGTTAGGTCATCACACTTTTGCACCTCGTCACATTTACGGTGGTGATAATGAATATTGGCGGTTTACTTTTTTTTCTAATGGTGCGGCGGAATTTGCTTGGAATTACTGGAAACCTGACGTTATCCACTGTCATGATTGGCATACGGGGATGATTCCTGTTTGGATGCACCAATCTCCTGATATTAGCACCGTTTTTACCATTCATAATTTAGCTTATCAAGGACCTGGCCGAGGTTTATTGGAACAAATAACTTGGTGTCCCAATTATATGCAGGGTGAGAATGCCATGGCTGCGGGAATTCAATTTGCTAATAAGGTAACCACGGTTTCTCCTACCTATACTGAGCAAATTAAAACCCCTGAATATGGGGAAAAATTACAGAATTTGTTATCTTGGCAAGGTCCCAAATTAAAGGGAATTATTAATGGTATTGACCAAGATATTTTTAACCCTGCAACTGATAAATTTATTCCCAAAACTTTTACTTGTGATACCCTTGAAAACCGTAAATATAATAAAGTTTCTTTACAAGAAGAAGCAGGTTTAGAAATACAAAAAGATGCTTATTTAGTGGGTATGGTAACTCGTTTAGTGGCACAAAAAGGAATTGATTTAGTTTTGCAAATTCTCGAACGTTTCCTTACTTATACTAACGCCCAATTAATCGTTTTAGGCACAGGCGATCGCCATTTTGAAAGCCAACTTTGGGAAGCTTCTCATCGTTTTCGTGGCAAAATATCAGTCCAACTTCTCTATAATGATGCCCTATCTCGTCGAGTTTATGCGGGTTCTGATGCTTTTTTAATGCCTTCTAAATTTGAACCTTGCGGTATTTCTCAAATGTTGGCCATGCGTTATGGTTGTGTTCCCATTGTACGACATACTGGTGGTTTAGTTGATACGGTTTCTTTCCATGATCCTGTTAATAATACCGGTACGGGTTACTGTTTTGATCGTTATGAATCTTTGGATTTATATACTTGTTTAATTCGTTCTTGGGAAGGTTTCCGCCATCAAAATCAATGGCATGAATTACAAAAACGAGGAATGCAACAAGATTTTGGTTGGCAGAAATCCGCCGAAGAATATGTAAAAATTTACCAAGAAATTGCACCAGAAATTAACAATTTTTCTGGGCAACAACCGGAGTAATAAGCAATAGTAACTCAGTAATTTTGGTAATTTAGAAATCCGATTTCTTGGTAAAAAAATTGGATTTCTAATTAGGGTTTACGGAAAAAAGCTGACAGCTATGTAGATCAAGACTTTCAAGTTGGTTGGACTTGAATTAAGTGCAAGGATGTCAACAAATAATAGTAAAAAACCTTACCTTTACTGGGATTAATCAAGATTTTTGCTCGTCAAAAGACGGGGTCAAACTATCAACTATCAACTATCAACTATCAACTTGCCCTCACCAGCCATTTATTCAGCAAACCCTAATCAGGTCTGGCCGCTTCTAAACTTCTAAAGTGTAACCAGGGGAGAATTATTAACAGAAATTTGCTGAAAAGCTGCTTGAACTAATCCTAAAAATAGGGGATGGGGCCGACTTGGCCGTGATAAAAATTCGGGGTGAAATTGACTGGCAATAAAGAAGGAATGTTCGGGTAATTCGATCATTTCTACTAATCTACCATCGGGGGAAGTTCCACTGATTTGATAACCGGATTCTATTAATAAGTTACGGTAAGTATTATTAAACTCATAACGGTGACGATGACGCTCATAAATTACCTCTTTTTGATATAAAGAATGTGCCAAAGTTCCTTCTTTAATTCGACAGGGATATAAGCCTAAACGCATTGTACCACCTAAATCGACAACATCCCTTTGTTCGGGTAATAAATTAATCACTGGATTAGGAGTTTTCGGGTCAAATTCCGCACTATTAGCTGCTTCTAATTGGGCTACATTGCGCGCCCATTCAATGATGGAACACTGCATTCCTAAACATAATCCGAGGAAGGGAATGTTATTTTCTCTTGCATATTCGATCGCCATTACTTTCCCATCTACTCCCCTAATTCCAAAACCTCCGGGGACCACAATTCCTGATACATTGCTAAGATATTGTTGAGGACCATTTAACTCTAAATCTTCTGCACTTACCCAATGTAAATTAATCTCACAATTAATGGAAATTGCCGCATGACCTAACGCTTCAACCACCGATAAATAAGCGTCACTTAACTGAATATATTTACCGACAATGGCAATATTTAAAGTAGTACGAGGAGACTCCATTTTTTCGATTAAAGTAGTCCATTCGGTTAAATTTGGTTCTCTTGCTTCTAACTTTAATAATTGCAAAGTTTGTTGTGCTAAACCTTCTTTTTCTAAAATTAAAGGTACTTTATAAATACTACTAGCATCTTGACAAGTAATCACACATTCCGGGGAAACATCGCAGAATTCCGAGATTTTTTGTTTCATACCAGGATGTAAAGGGCGATCGCACCTACAGACTAAAACATCAGGTTGAATACCAATGGAACGCAACTCCTTAACCGAGTGTTGCGTAGGTTTACTTTTCATTTCCCCTGCTGAGGGAATCCAGGGAATGAGGGTAACGTGCATATAAACCACATTATGTCTGCCCACTTCCTTCCTAAGTTGGCGAATCGCCTCAAGAAAGGGCAAAGATTCAATATCTCCCACAGTACCACCAATTTCAGTAATGACAATATCAGGGTTGGTGTCTTTTGCCACCCTTAAAATGCGGTCCTTAATTTCATTGGTAATATGGGGAATAACCTGTACAGTACCACCTTGGTAGTCACCACGACGCTCCTGATTAATGACAGCTTGATAAATTGCCCCCGTGGTCACACTATTTAAACGAGACATGGGAGTATCGGTGAAACGTTCATAGTGACCCAAATCCAAGTCAGTTTCCGCTCCATCGTCAGTAACGAACACCTCCCCATGTTGAAAAGGGCTCATGGTTCCTGGATCTACGTTAATATAGGGGTCTAATTTCAAAATCGAAACCGAATAATTCCTCGACTTGCATAATCGACCCAAACTTGCGGCCACAATACCCTTACCAATACTCGAAACCACACCACCAGTAACAAATACAAACTTACTCATAAAACCAAAATTGTTATATTTTCTGTGGTTTATTCTCTCATAAAACCGTTAATAGATACTTCTTGGTTGTTTCGTCTCTTTGTGCCGCTCATACCACATTAGATAAACTAATTCTGTATATTTTGATACAAAATCAAAACTACTCAAGGGGAAAATCAGATTTCTCAAAAGTAACTAAACAATGTAAACTACTGTAAAGTTTTGTGTAGTAAATAATTAAGGAAAAAAAATCATCATGCAGCAGCGTGGAGTAACTCTTTGGTTTACAGGTCTTAGTGGTGCGGGAAAAACAACAATTAGCCATGCGGTAGCTGAAAAATTGCAGGCTGATGGCGCTAAATTTGAAATATTAGACGGCGATATTGTGCGGGAAAATCTGACCAAAGGTTTAGGTTTCAGTAAAGAAGACAGAGACACCAACATTCGTCGCATCGGTTTTGTTGCTCACCTGCTCACTCGTAATGGCGTTATTGTGCTAGTTTCCGCCATTTCACCTTACCGCCATATTCGCGAAGAAGTTAAAGCCACTATTGGTGATTTTATCGAAGTTTTCGTAAATGCACCTTTGGCCGTTTGTGAAGAAAGAGACGTAAAAGGCCTTTACAAAAAAGCAAGAGCCGGAGAAATCAAGTCTTTTACCGGTATTGACGATCCCTATGAAGCACCCAGCAATCCCGAATTGGAATGTCGCACTGATTTGGAAACTTTAGACGAAAGTGTCGGCAAAGTTTTTGCTAAACTAGCAGAATTAGGCTATTTAACAGTTGATAGTTAATAGTTGATAGTTGATAGTTGATAGTTGATAGTTGATAGTTGATAGTTGATAGTTGATAGTTGATAATTGATAGTTGATAGTTTTTTAACTATCAGCTATTGAGAAAACAACTTTTAACTAATAATTGATTCTTTTATCTGGCATTAAGTGATTTATGATAAATTTGTCTAATCCCTGGTTAATAGCTATTAGTTTAAACACGGTTTTATTGGGTTTCGCTTATATTTTGCCAAAGAAATTATTAACTCCTTTCGGTTACTTAAATGCTTGGCTTTTAGGAGTAATTATTTGGGGAACTTTAAGTTGGCAAGGTTATCTTATTGTCATGTTTTATTTCTTAGTTGGTTCGGCCGTTACTAAGATTGGTTTTAAAGAAAAAAAAGCGGCGGGAATTGCCGAAGGGCGATCGGGTTTAAGGGGGCCAGAAAACGTTTGGGGTTCAGCTTTAATTGCCACGATTTGCGCCATTGCCACCCTATTTTTTGAAGAGAATATAAATAAGTTATTAATAATAGGATATCTTGCCAGTTTTGCGACTAAATTATCGGATACAACCGCCAGTGAAATCGGCAAAGCCTATGGAAAAAGCACCTTTTTAATTACCACCTTAAAACCAGTTCCTCGTGGTACAGAAGGAGCGGTTAGTTTAGAGGGAACTTTAGCTGGAATGGTCGCTTCTTTGCTAATTTCCCTGTTAGCTTGGGGTTTAGGAATGATTAATTTTACAGGGGTAATAATCTGTTTAATTGCGGCCTTTATTGCCACCAATTTAGAAAGTGTAATTGGAGCAACTTTACAGACCAAATTAGCTTGGTTAACTAATGAAATTGTCAATATTATTAACACCTTAATCGGGGCAATTGTGGCAATATTAATAACATTAATTACCCTAAAATTAACGATTTAATAAGTAGGGTGCGTTAGATGGCGAAAATATAGGAAACAAACCTCTATTTAATTCTCCATCGTAACGCACCAAAATCCCAAAGGAGGTGCGTTACGCTGACGCTAACACACCCTACTTTTTTCCTAGTAACGCACCAAAATCCCAAAGGAGGTGCGTTACGCTGACGCTAACACACCCTACTTTTTTCCTAGTAACGCACCAAAACACCCCTGGGGTGCGTTACGCTGACGCTAACACACCCTACTTTTTTCCTGACGCTAATCTGTCGTTAACCCTTTTGGAGGTGCGTTACGCTGACGCTAATCCTTTTGGAGGTGCGTTACGCTGACGCTAATCCTTTTGGAGGTGCGTTACGCTGACGCTAACACACCCTACTTTAATTTTGGCTGTGCTATAACAGCTTTTCTTAATAGTTGATTATAGGATTCATTATTAATAATATAAGCTCCAAAACGCTCCAAATGCGGATTTTGCATTTGCACATCAAATAACATAAATCCTTGTTTATTCAAATGTTCCACTAATTTAACCATGGCTACTTTTGAACCTTCGGGAATGTTATAAAACATCGACTCACCAATGAACACCCCACCAATGGCAATCCCTAAGATTCCTCCGGCAAGCTGATCACCCTGCCAAGTCTCAAAACTGTGAGCAAAACCTGCTTGATGTAAAGCTAAATATAACTCAATAAGTTGGGGGGTAATCCAAGTCTTGTCCCGATTTGCACAACCTTGACAAACGGCTAAAAAATCCCGATTAATAGCAGTAGAAAAGCGATTTTGATTGAGAACGCGTCGAAGGGATTTCGGATAACGAAAACGCTCATCTAAAGGCATTACAGCCCTTTTTCGACTGGAATACCATTCCAAATTGCCCTCCTCATCGGCCATCAAAAAATAACCTTGAGTGTATCCTGTAATTATGTCCGGAATATAAAACATTTTTTATTCACTAACAAACGGGGGAAAATGGCTCAAACAATACCACCTATTACTTTACCACCTATGAACAATCCTCAACAGGAGGGAGAATGGTTAGAAACTGCTTTACATAATTGGTTAAATCAAGAATTTTTGCCCGAAACTGTTAACCAAAAAATTGCCCAGAGAGCGTCCCAAATTTTTGTTCGTCAACGTTTAGAAGGCGAAAACGATTTAGGTTCTCTAGTCATTGCTATTATAACGGAAATGCAAGCTTTCGATTTTAGTAAAAGTTTTTATAGTGAATTTGCAATCGCCAACGCCGTAAGTGATTTAATATTAGATAGTTTAGGATACGAAAAATGTTGCGGCAATTAAGATAGGTAAGAGGTTTTTTGGGTAATAGGTAATAGGTAATAGGTAATAATTAGAAAGCGGTTTTATTAACTATTAACTATTAACTATTAAGGTAATTCTCAATTGTCAATGATCAATTGTGAATTACTAATTACCAACTAGATTTAACAACACCGGGTAATAAACCTTGGTGAGCCCATTCTCTGAGTTGGTTACGAGATAAACCAAAATCACGGTAAAAACCTCTAGGTCTTCCCGTCACCCAACAACGATTACGACGACGATTCGGAGCGGAGTTGCGAGGTAATTGTTGAATTTGGCGATGAATTTCCAATTTTTCAAGGGGATCTTCCGCATTGCTAAATTGTTCTTTCAACTCGGCTCTTTGATCTGCATATTTTTCGACCAGACGTGCGCGTTTTTTCTCGCGCTCAATCATAGATTTTTTAGCCATGAATTTTATTTATTAATTCTCAAATAAAGACACTATTTTCCATAATATCTGATCAATGGACAATTGACAATCTTTTTAGTTGACAGTTGGTAGTTGATAGTTGATAGTTGACAGTTGACAGTTATAGTAATTCCAATTAAGATTAGAACAGTTAAAAAATAGGTTCGTAGTTGCGCTTTAGCGCTTCTTAGGACTAAAGTCCAACAACAAACTAAAAACTTTTGTTTAATTTTTATTTGGAATTACTATAGTCTCCTCACTTTCTCAGATAAATTGGGGACATAATTGAACGATGTCGCAATTCGAGCAGTCGGGTTTTTTGGCATTACAGACGGCTCGGCCGTGGTAAATTAGACGAATGGAGAAGTTTTCCCATTCGGGTTGGGGGATTAATCCCATTAAGTCTTTTTCTATTTTTTTAACATCGGTTGTTTCGGTCAACCCTAATCGGCGGCTTAATCTTTTGACGTGGGTATCTACGGTTACACCCGCATTGATTCCGTAAGCGTGTGCTAAGACGACATTGGCGGTTTTTCTGGCTACTCCATGGAGCTTGAGTAATTCGGGCATGGTTTGAGGGACTTGGCCGTTGTATTCCTTCGCCAAGATTTGACAAGTAGCTTGAATATTTTTGGCTTTATTGCGGTAAAAACCAGTGGAACGGACGAGGTTTTCAAGTTCCGCTAAATCCGCATTGGCCAGGGAAACAGCGTCAGGAAACCTGGCAAATAAAGCCGGTGTGACTTTGTTTACCCTTTCGTCAGTACACTGAGCCGAAAGGATCACCGCCACCAAAAGTTGTACCGTAGTTTCATAATCTAAGGTACAAGTAGCATCGGGGTAAAGGTCATGTAACAGAGCTAAGATTTTTTTAGCACGCTGTTTTTTGCTTCTGAGAGATTCAGTCTTAAATTCTGATTTCATTGGTGTTATTTTTCAGAAAAAAAATGTATCTTCACGATACATTTTGAAAACGCTTAATCAAGCTTCTAAGGGGCATTTTTGGGGTCATTTTTTACTTGAACAATTACCACAAGCAATGTAGTAAAATTAGCTTTTAAGCAGGTTTAGAGGCATTTACCCCGTCAACAATTCATTAATCAACATCGAAAAATGTATCAGGATTATACATTTTGAAAAGGGAAAATAGTAGTCTTTAAGAAACACAAATTTTGTTGTATTTAGAACTACTTAAAAATAGTGGGTTAATTATTGAAATAATTGCTGAAAGAAGGCTAAATTAGCAGTATCGCGGACGATTAAAAAGACTCCTAAACCTAATAATAAGACTAAACCAGTTTGCATAATACCGTCTTGGACTTGGTTAGGGATGGGTTTTCCTCTCAATCCTTCCACGAGTAAAAAGGCCAATTGACCACCATCTAAAGCCGGTAAAGGTAGGATATTAATAATCGCTAAGTTAATGCTAATTAATGCGCCAAATTGAAACAAATTAGCCAAATTATTGCGGGCCAATTCTGCTCCTACAGCTACGATAGCGATTGGTCCTGCTACTTGGTGAGCGTTTTCTTGGAAGTTGAAAATTAACTGACTAAAACCTTTTACGGTTAGGTTGGCAATCCGTTGATATTCCTGAGCTCCAAAACTAAAAGCTTCGGTTATATTGTGAGCTTTTTTGTTAAGAATTTCTCCATTTGGTGCTAACATTACACCAATTTTTCCGCTACCGTCACTACTTTTTTCTGGTGTTACTTTTAGGGACAAAATATCACTATTACGCTGAATTTTGAAGGTTAAAATTTGATTGGGTGCTGCTTGAATTTTATCCCTCAAAATATTAATTGATTCTGCGGAAGCTGTCAATTCTTCGCCATTTACTGCCAAAATTATATCTTTATCTCTCATTCCCGCTTGATAAGCGATCGCCTTATTCTCATTAAAAACTTGAGGTACAATCACACCAGGTTGATAATTAATATCTTGAAAACCAATGGTTAAACCTTGGCCGACAAGGAGAAAATAAGCGAAAATTAAATTAGCAATTACTCCGGCACTGATGACAATTGCTCGATCTAAAACTGGACGATTTCTTAATAAATTGGGGTCATCGAGGGCAATGTCGCTCTCAGGTTCATCGTCAGGAAAACCGACGTAACCTCCTAAAGGAAAAGCTCTGAGGGCGTATTCGGTCTCTTTTCCTTGATATTTCAGCAATACTGGTCCAAAACCGATGGAAAAACGGTTAACACGAATATTTTGCAGACGTGCTGCGAGAAAATGACCCAATTCATGGACTACGATTAAAATACCTAAAACTGCGATCGCCGCCAATACTGACATAATAATTAAAGTAATCAACTATCTAATTTGGTTAACTTTATCTATTCTAAGACATGATCGGTAGGGTCTGTGAGATAAAAAGCCCTTATTATATTCATTAAACTTTTAATTTGATGAACTTTACGCTATTTAAGTAAAATTAGCAATTTTATTGCTACAATATCGAAAACAAGTAAAAGCCCAGTCAGCAAATTATTTATTTTCTCAATTTTTTAATTACTTATTCAACATTCTTTATTTTGCCACTAATTGACCGATGAAAAAACAAAAAGATGTGCAAGTTTATCCGTTAACTTCTGATACTTTCGTATTGAGAAGTCGTACTTGGGACCGCTTAAAATTCGAGATTGAATACGGTTTAAAAAGAGGAACTACGGCTAATAGTTACCTTATTCAAGGGGAAAAAATTGCTTTAATTGATACTCCAGGAGAGTCTTTTACTGATATTTTTTTGGCTGCTTTAATTAAAAGAATTGATCCGGTTACTATTAATTATTTGATTTTAGGTCATGTTAATCCTAATCGTTGTATTACGATTCGGAAATTACTGGAATTAGCACCACAAATTACGATTATCTGTTCTAATCCGGGAGCAATTTCTTTAAGAAATATTCTCGAAAATGTGGAATTAAATATTACGATTGTTAAGGGTGAGGAAACTTTAGATTTAGGCAATGATCGCATTTTAGAGTTTATTAATACTCCCAATCCCCGTTATCCTGATCATCTTTGTACTTACGATCAAAAAACACAAATTCTCTATACAGATAAGTTATTTTCTGCCCATGTTTGTGGTGATCAAATTTTAGATGAAGGTTGGAATATTTATCGCGAAGATCGTCGTTATTATTTTGATTGTGTCCTCGCTCCTTACGCTAATCAAGTGGAAAATTCCTTGGAAAAGTTAGCGGAAAAACCTGCTCAAATTTATGCCACTGGTCACGGTCCTTTGGTAAAATATGGCCTCCATGAATTAACTAATAAATATCAGGAATTACTCCAAAAACAAAAGGCAAAAACTCTTTCTGTCGCTTTAATTTATGCCTCTGCTTACGGTAATACGGGAACTTTAGCCGCTGCGATCGCCCGTGGTATTATTAAGGCTGGTGTAGCTGTGGATTCACTCAATGCGGAATTTTCTTCCCCTTCAGAAATTAAAAATGCCCTGGAAAAATGCGCTGGTTTTATTATGGGAACTCCCACTTTAGGTGGCCATGCCCCTACCCCTATTCAAACTGCTTTAGGTGTTGTTTTAGCTAATGCAACTAAGGATAAATTGGCCGGAGTTTTTGGTTCTTTTGGTTGGAGTGGTGAGGCGATCGATTTATTAGAAAATAAGTTTAAAGATGCGGGTTATTCTTTTGGTTTTGAACCTATTCGCGTTAAGTTTTCCCCCACGGACTCCATTTTGAAATTGTGCGAAGAAGCCGGAACAGATTTCGCTCAAGCTATTAAGAAAGCGGTCAAAAATAAGCAAGCAAAACCATCAGTTTCTACCTCCCAAAGCGATCGCACTACCCAAGCTTTAGGTAGAATAGTCGGTTCATTGTCTGTTGTTACTACCATCCAAGATGACGTAAAAGGCGCTATGTTGGCTTCTTGGGTTTCTCAAGCAACTTTTAGCCCCCCCGGTTTTACTGTCGCAGTGGCCAAGGAAAGGGCGATCGAATCTTTAATGTATTCGGGTCATAAATTCGTTTTAAATATTTTGCAACAAGGTAATCATATCCCCCTAATGAAACAATTTTTAAAACCTTTTGCCCCCGGAGAAGATCGTTTTGTGGGAGTAGATTTAGACACCGCAGAAAATGGTTGTCCTATTTTGAAAGATGCTTTGGCCTATATAGAGTGCCGAGTTGAAAACCGTATGGAATGCGGTGATCACTGGTTAATTTATGCGATCGCCGAAACAGGAAATCTCCTCAAAAATGAAGGTGTAACTGCTATTCATCACCGAAAATCTGGTAACAATTACTAGGTAATAGGTAATAAATAATAGGTAATAGGTAAAAATCTATTAACTATTATTTATAGAAACTTAATAACAAGTCAATAATAACTAATAACAAAGAAGAAAAAATTGAGTAAAGAAAGATTAGACAACCTGTTAGTTACCTTAAACCTTTGTGAATCTCGTCAAAAGGCCCAAAGAGTAATTCGCGCTGGTGAAGTGAAAGTAAATCAACGAATTGTTGATAAACCAGGTACTGAAGTTGACATCGCCGCCGAAATTATCCTGCAAGAAAAGCCCCAATTTGTCTCTCGCGGGGGAGAAAAGTTAAAAAAAGCCCTAAATACCTTCCAAATCGCTGTAGAGGGCAGAATTTGCCTGGATGGTGGCATTTCTACGGGGGGATTCACCGATTGTTTATTGCAAAATGGAGCGGCCAAAGTTTACGGAGTAGATGTAGGTTATGGTCAAGTTGCTTGGCAGATTCGCCAAGATGAGCGGGTGATTTTGAAGGAAAGGACGAATTTTCGCTATTTGACCCCCGTTGATCTATACGGTGATATAATTCCCGAACCTGATCTTGGAGTCATGGACCTGTCTTTTATTTCCCTGACTAAAGTCCTCGAACCCCTTTGGAATTTGTTAACATCCCCCAAGGAAGTGCTTTTACTGGTCAAACCACAGTTTGAAGTTGGTCGGGAGAAGATTGGTAAAAAAGGTGTTGTGCGTAACAGCAAAGATCAAGCTGGGGCGATTTTACAAATCTTAACTATTGCAGAAAAAATCAGGTGGCATTATCAAGGTTTAACTTACTCGCCAATTACCGGTCCGGCCGGCAATATTGAGTATTTGCTCTGGTTACGAGACGATCGCCCCCAAACCTCCCCCGATTTAGCTACCCTTGAAGAAATAACGAAACAAGCGGCTTTGGTTTTATCATAGCGATCAGAGAATCCGATTTTTAGTTATTTTTTCACTTGTGTTCATGGTTTTTGGCTGAAAAATCGGATTTCGCACTCCTTGATAAGGATCAACTGTCAACTGTCAACTGTCAACTATCAACTATCAACTATCAACTGTCAACTGTCAACTGATCAAAGTGTCCTTGGAAACCTGGGTAAGTCGAGTTTTTCTTCTACGACCAGGAGCTTCTTCAGCACCATGGGAGACTTCGGGTGCATCAACTTTAATCTGAATTTTCGGACCAGAACTAGCTAAACGAATGACCATACCATCAGTTACTTTCAGTTTTGTAATGCGTTTTCCATCAACGTAAGTGCCATTAGAACCGGTGTTAGCAACTTCCCAAGTAGAACCAACGCGTCTAACTTCGACATGGTGACGAGAAACCACAGCGCTATATAGCACCACATTATTATCGGTGGAGCGCCCTATTTTAATTACAGCCTGATTTTCAAAGCTCCAGCTTTGGACAGGGACTGATTGAAGTGGATGTAGTAAAGTCAAGGTAATCACTGATGTTCCATTTATCGAGAATGTTGGCTGGTTGCCCAGACTAAAAAGGGTTTTTCTAGTTAATAAATTCAGAATTTACCATAGTAAAACTTGATTTAGCTAGTTGAGATTGATACTGATTTTATCATTAAAATTTATCTTCAGATAGGAGTAAATTTAACTTCAGCTATTCGTCAAAAGATTAAAGCTGATAAGTTGATTACCCCTACCTAATTTAAGGTGGTTAGATTACACCGGCATTGGCGAGACCGAGAATCATTCCTGCTCCTAAAATGTGTCCTAAACTAGCAGTTGCTAACAATTCAGGGATACCAAATTTTTTCCAAATGGCCGGTTTCCCAACGGGTAAGTCAGGGCCGACTCCCGCATTTTTGATGGCAAAACGACCAATAATCACGGCAAACAGATTAGACAGAATCATTACTAAAGCGACGGAAAAGCCCCATTCGATGGTAGTGCCGCCCGCGAGTTGAGCTAATGTGATAGGTGTCATCAATTGTTAAACTCCTCTTGATCAAAATTTGCAAGCTATTTAATAATATTTATTTTGCCACAAAATTTATGTTTAAACGTTAAATCTAAATAACATGACATCTCCTTCTTGTACCACATATTCTTTACCTTCAGATCTGACTAAACCTTTTTCCTTGGCCGCAGCCATGGAACCATGGGTCACCAAATCCTGATAGGCTACGGTTTCAGCACGGATGAATCCCCGTTCAAAATCCGTGTGAATCACTCCTGCTGCTTGGGGAGCTTTCATCCCGGCGATAATGGTCCAAGCTCGCGTTTCCTGCGGTCCGGTGGTGATATAGGTCCTCAGACCTAAAAGCTCGTAGGTGGCTCTAATTAGCGATTTTAAGCCGCCCTCAGACACTCCTAGAGACTCTAGGAAGTCCGTTCTTTCTTCCTCTGATAATTCCACCAACTCCGATTCCACTTGGGCGGAAATTACCACGACTTTGGCGTTTTCGGCGGTAGCGATCGCCCTTACTTGTTCAACCCAGTCATTACCGGTGGCTAAATCATCTTCGGAAACATTAGCCGCGTAAATAATGGGTTTTCTGGTTAATAAACCTAAACCTTTTATTAATTCTTCCTCTTCCTCGGTTAGTTGAACTTCTCTTGCGGGCTGCCCCTCATTCAACACGGGCAGCAATTTTTCCAAGACATCTAACTCTACCTTAGCTTCCTTGATGTTTTTAGCCTGTTTGCGAGCTCTGTCGGCTTTCTTTTCAATCTGTGCTAAATCTGCCAACACCAACTCTAGGTTAATTATTTCAATATCCCTAGCCGGATCAACGGAACCAGACACATGGATAATATCATCATCATCAAAACAGCGTACCACATGGACGATGGCATCTACTTCCCGAATATTGGCCAAAAACTTGTTTCCTAAACCTTCCCCTTGGCTGGCACCTTTAACCAAGCCGGCAATGTCAACAAATTCCATCCGAGTGGGTACAATTTTCTCAGATTGGGAAATTTTTGCCAATATTTCCAAACGTTCATCTGGTACGGCGACTACACCAATATTTGGTTCAATGGTACAAAAGGGAAAATTGGCTGCGTCAGCCTTGGCGTTTGCCACAAGGGCATTAAATAAAGTTGATTTACCAACATTGGGGAGACCGACAATTCCTGCTGTTAACATTGATGATTTGAGTGATTCTAAATTTAGATTACATTTATATAGATTACCAGTAATTATGGCATTTTAGAAAGCGCTAAAGCGCAACTACAAACCTTCGGTTGCCAAATCTATACGTTGATATAATTCTTTTAAACTTATTTCCCAAGGTAAAAAAACTAATTTTAAGTTCTCATTTTCTTGAGTATAAAAATTAATTGACCAGCGATCTTCTGCTTGTTTAAAATATTGTTCCACCCCATATTTATACTGATCAATTAATATATATTCCTGAAAAGTTGGAAGCGATCGATAAAACTTAAATTTATCTCCGTGATCATAACCTTGAGTAGATTTAGATAAAACTTCAATAATTATTTTCGGATTAGTAATTACGGATTTACTATCACCTTGATAAACGGGTTTTCCTTCAGTGATCATTACGTCAGGATAGGTGTAAATATTATATTCAGCTAACCATAATTTGACTCCTTCCATGTAAATATAATAATCTTGATTATTAATAGTTAAAGGAAAATTACGGTAAAAATTACCTAAAATTTGATTATGATTAATGGTATCTTCCTCTTTAATAATTATTTCTCCATTAATATATTCATGTTTTTCCGTGGCCGTTTCCTCTAACTTTAAATATTCTTCCCTAGAAATAGAGGTTTTTTTTTCTAATAACATTTTGTTAAGCTCCTTTATTTTTTTCCCATATACCAGTCCTTTTTGAGTTATAGTAATTCCAAATAAAAATTAAACAAAAGTTTTTAGTTTGTTGTTGGACTTTAGTCCTAAGAAGCGCTAAAGCGCAACTACGAACCTATTTTTCAACTGTTTTAATCTTAATTGGAATCACTATATGTAGAGACGTTGCATGGAACGTCTCTACATTCGACAACGTCTGGCCCAGTAAGGGTTTGGTGAAAACAATTTTTTACCACCTATTTAGGATGTCTATTTCTATATTTTCCCTCAAAATCCTTGATCTAACTACTTTTTTAAATTACTATTTTAGTTAATCTAATTTACCCATTCTAGTAACTAATGCAATGAAAAAAAAGTCAATAATAATTGTTTATTACCCCTACTAGGAGTTACCAGTACCCTGGTAATGATGGGGGCGATCGCACCTTCTGGGGCCGAGGCCGCCGTTTTTAGTTTCAATAGTAGTGACAATGGTTTATCCACCATTACCAAAACCGTTGATGGGATCACCTTGACCGTCTCTAACCCTAGTCTAGATTCTAATTTCATCGCAAATACTCAGGGTTTGTTTGTTTTGATCAACAGCATTGGGGGTAACATCAATAGCTTCCAGCTCAGTTTCTCTAGCGCTGTCCAATTGATCGGCTATAATGTTGGTTACATTCAAGATCTAGACGGTAATGAAAGTTTAACCTTGACAGCAGGCAGTTCAACTTCGGTGGAAAATTCTTCTTTCACCACAGGAGCAAGAAACTTCAGTAATCAGTTTACCGTGGCCGCCAATCAACCCATTACTGTTACAGGGGAGGGGGTTGATTTTCTGGACGTAATCCAGTGGAGTTCCCTTGAGGTTGCTCCTGCTGCTGCTCCTGTTTCTGTACCCGAACCCAGCGGTTTAGTTGGTTTGGGTATCATGGGTTTAGGTTTATTGCGGTTTAAGCGTCAAATTAAAGTAGATTAAAGTAGGGTGCGTTAGCGACTAGCGTAACGCACCAACATTAAAATTGTCAAACCATCAAATCAGGAGCAACTGCGTAATTTTTCGGTTTAAGCGTCAAATTAGTGTAGCGTAACGCACCAACATTAAAATTGTCAAACAACCAAATAAGGAACAACTCCTAAACTCCGCAATTAGGCTGCTAATTTGGCAGCCTTTTCTTGTTCTTTTTGTAACCTTTCTTCTGTGGTTGAATAACGATTTTTATTTTCATCATAACCAGTAAACCAGATCACATTTATAGTAATTCCAAATAAAAATTAAACAAAAGTTTTTTGTTTGTTGTTGGACTTTAGTCCTAAGAAGTGCTAAAGCGCAACTACGAACCTATTTTTAACTGTTCTAATCTTAATTGGAATTACTATAATCGGAAAGTGCTATATAATTCCATTGTAAGATCAGCAATGCCACCCTAGGAATTAAATATAGAAATATTTTAGCTTAATTTATGTTAGAAAAAAGAATTAAAGATAATTTTGAACCAGAAAGTAAGGTTATTTTATATTTAGGAGACTGTCAGGAATATATTAATCAATTACCCGATAATTTCATCTCCCTTATTATTACTTCTCCTCCCTATAATATCGGCAAAAAATATGAGAAAAGTGTAGAGATTAGCGAATATTTGCACTTACAAAAAGAAGTAATTTTAGGATTAAAAAGAATCTTAAAAAATGAAGGTAGTATTTGTTGGCAAGTGGGCAATTATGTTAACCAAGGAGAAGTATTTCCCTTGGATATTTATTATTACCAAATCTTTAAAGAATTAGGTTTTAAACTAAGGAATAGAATTATTTGGCGTTTTGGCCATGGACTCCATGCATCAAAAAGATTTTCTGGCCGATATGAGACGATTTTATGGTTTACAAAAAGCGACGATTATGTATTTAATTTAGATAACGTAAGAATACCCTCAAAATACCCGGGAAAACGACATTATAAAGGAGAGAAAAAAGGGCAAATTTCCGGTAATCCAAAAGGTAAAAATCCCTCGGATTATTGGGAGATAGTTTTACAAGATTGGGAGCAAGAAATCTGGGATATTCCGAATGTTAAATCTCACCATCCTGAAAAAACCAATCACCCCTGTCAATACCCCATCGAATTAGTAGAAAGATGTGTTTTAGCATTAACAAACGAACCTGATTGGGTATTTGATCCTTATGCAGGAGTTGGTTCATCATTAATCGCAGGAATTAAACATAATCGTCAAGTAATGGGTTGCGAAAAAGAGGAAGAATATCTTAAAATTGCTCAGGATAGAATTAACTCTTTTTTTGAGGGTAACTTAAAAATTAGACCATTAGGAAAACCCGTTTTTACCCCGACCGGAAAAGAAAAAATCACTCAAATTCCCGATGAGTGGAAACATAAAAATAAATAATTACTTTTAATATTTATCACTAATAAAAAAAGATATTAATTATTTTTTATCTGGAAAAATAATTGTTATTTATTCTGGTCAAAAAAGGAGATTTAATTAGGGCTTGCTGAAAGATAGTCAAAAGCCTTACTAATCAAAGAGTTACGGTTCAAAAATTTTTCAAAAAATGCTAGGATTGGCCCTTAAAATAGAAAAAAACCTTACATTCAAATCAAAAT